>NZ_JAPQKZ010000015.1:0-143121 GCF_027257075.1 Bacteroides sp. LFL-34
CTTAGACTTGACTTCTATTGCCGCTGATGGTTTTCCTTTTGCTTTCCTTTCAATATCAATTCAAAGATAAATATTTTGATGCTGCAAATCTAAGGTTGCCGCTAGGGCGATCCCCGAGCAAAGAGTTTTTGTTGTTTAATGAAAGTTTACAGCCCGAAGTCTTGCACTTATAAGAGAAGATACATAATTTTGCAACATATCTAAAATGACAACTTATACAGGAATTACAAAGGGACAAGTAAACTTATTTAGGTTTTAAAAAATATTGAGTAAACTAACTTAGGTATAACAAGCGAAGTTGTCAACTAAATCCAGTACAGTACATTAACTTCCCGTTTCCAGGCGGGGAACTGTCGTTTCCGGCATTAGAAATTACAGTTTCCACAGCAGGAAACGAGAGTTTCTAAGGCGGGACACTACAGTTTCTACGTAAGGATACTGTCGTTTCCCCGTAGAGATACCAAAATTTCTCCATAGAGTCACCCCAATTATCCCATAGCTTTGCATAAAGGAATCAAGGCTTTTTCTTTGATTATATAACGTGTTGCAGATACTTTATCTGCAACCTATCTGCCACAGGTATCTGCCACGTTCCAACTATTTATTAACTAGTGTATTACACGCTTTTCGTTGCAGGTGGCAGATGTTTTTATGTTTTTCAACTTTATAGTAGGAAAAACTTTCATTCATTTCCGTACCGTATTGTGAATACTACTAAAAAACACCTAGCAGTTTAAGCAGATGTACTTGGTTAACTATATACATCTTGAGAATGTAAAATATTTGCAGAAACGACTTAATGCAGGATCCGATGAAGAAAATAGCAGTAAAACACTGATATAAACCGGTTCTTCTTGGTAGAAAACGTACGAAAAGTGCCAGAAATAAGCAATCACCTTTACTACAGCATTAGCGTAGTGAGGGTGATTTCAACTTATTCTCTCTCACATCTTTCCTTGAAACTGTTAAATATAACTACAAATAATTTTTAAATATCTTATCTATTATACTTTTCTGAAGCATCACTTCCATAACAGGTGTTTCTCTATCATATTTATAATATCTCTTATCTTTACGCACATAAATATATCTAATATACTCATAACCTGTAGCACACCATTCCTCAATATCAAATCTAATATCATCATATTCGAAAGGAAGCACTAATCTATTATTTATATCAACAGCTCCATATTTACTATCCTTAGTTACTATTACAACATCTTTAGTTACATAATCCAAACTATCATATTCTGTAGGAAGTAATACTTTACCGATATAATCAATAATTCCCACTTTTTTATCTTTCACAACATAATGCGCGGAAGGCCCATATTCCCACCATGAAGAAATCGAATCATACTCGCAGGGAATTAGCTGCTCACCATCCTTCATCACCACTCCCACCTTATCCTGCCTCTTCACTACAAGGCTTTTTCAGCCAAGACCAAATTAAAGTCATCATCAGCTGAAATTTCCTGTAATTTTCCAAAGCCGAAAATAGTATCTCCTTTATTATCCAGCCAAGCATAACCACGTTCACCACACAAAATAACGCCCCATTTCCCTTCCTGAATATATATGATATCGTTCTCTTCTTGTGCATATCCTATAGAAGATACTAATAAAGAGAATAAAAGTAAAATATAAGTTTTAACTATGTGTTCCATGATATCAGAATTACAACCATCATAATATTCTCAAATATAACGGATATAATTCTGATACACAATAATTCTTCTAACAAATAACAATTCTATTTCTCATCATCAAATGAGTGGCTCTAGAATCAACTTTTCACGTTGCTTATACCACATGATATACGACTTCATGCGCTTCCGCCAGTTGAGGAACCTCCAGTTTATCCAACATTTTATCTAAAACAGATTCAGGAAGTGCATATTCCCTGCTTTTATTTTGTTGACGCCAAATGTGGTATGGTTGTTCCAGATAGACTATCTTTACTTTTGCACCATAATCAACAAACAAATCAATCAATTGAGCACGCATCTGACGAGTTATGTTAGTAGCATTCCAAACAAACTCCTGACCTTTGCGGAGATACGTTCTGGCTTCCTCTTTCGCTGTTTGCACTACCCATCCATTCGCAGACTTATCCGTAGGACTCAATTTGTGTTTTCGACGAATGACGTCCAAACTCACCACCGGAACATCTATGCCAGCAGATTGAATATAATAATCCTTCCCCATTCCCGGAAGTCCTGACAACATCGTCACTTCACATTTAAACTGTTCGTGAGGGACATAATCAATATAACTGTCTTCAGTATGGAAGTAATGAAAACGTGCATAATCAGTGGCAAATTCTCTTGGTTTCTTCCAACAATCCTGTTCACGGCAGAAAATCTCAAACAGTTCCAGTGCTTCCAGCAGTTCATTCTTATCTTCACAAATGCGTCCTCTGATATCAGCGTCGGCCAACATCTTTAGTAATAAAGTATCTACCCGTAAAGAAGCTTCACAGAGTTTCTTCACAGAGTCAGGCTTCTCCATCAGCCAAACAGGTAATCCATGGTACCGGACTAAAGATGCAATCTGTTCCCGGATATGGAATGGAGCAGGACAATCCCGGTATAAAATAGTGCGGACAGTGTACTCTCCTTTTCTGGCATGTCCTTTAGCAGATACCCGCCCCTCTCCTTCATCCACGGAAGTTGAACGTTTTTCAACATCATGCAACAAGGCAGATGTCCAAATGATTTCTTTCTCCAAAGTAGAAAGAGAATGATAAGCGGAAGACTGCTGCAATGCCTCCAACACCATACGGGTATGTTCGGCTACACTTCCCTCGGCATGATAACGAATATCCTGCTGAACAGTATTCATTTCGCGCACCCACTCGAACTGTTGTTCGAGTGAGCACCACGATTTATCTTCTACCAATTTCCAATTCATCTTTATTCCTCCTTTTCATTATTAAATTCCCAAACAAGCGGGGCACGCTTCCAGTTACGTGTCCAATGCTCATCTGTTTTAACATGTCCTTTCCGCACATACTTAAATACATTATGTGCAAATTCGCTTACCGGATATTCTCCGACATTGCGGCTGACTACTCCCTCACGGGTACAAACCTCTTTCGTCCACGGATCACAAGAGCCGAAAATAGCCGGTTCTTGTGACATACGGATAATTTCCTGTTTCAAAAGTTCTGGTGTCAAACCGGAAACAGGCTCTATCTTCAACTCCGGAACAGTAGGAAGGTCAAATAAAGCTGCATAAAACTTTACTTCTTCCCATGACAGCCACTGATCCATACAACGGGCTGCAAAGACATAAAAATGCGTTTCTAATCGCTGATATTCTATGGAATGCACAGCATATAGATTCTCTCCAAAGATTTCTATATCACCCAAATCATTCTTTATCAATTCCCAACGCTCACGCAGTTGCCTCGTCCAGGGTGAAGTAGTGGGAGCAGCATGCGAACGGGCGAAAACGCCCCACTGACTTAAACAATTATTCTCTCCATCCAGCTTCTCGGTATGCACCAATGTCCGAATCCGTTGGATGTCCTCCCAATACGTATGGTTAATCCGGTCGTCACTAGTCGTTCCGGGAGAGAACGGATAGTGATAGGTGCGACCATATTTCTCTGATATCATTTTCTTCTTTTAATTAAATACTAATTTCTTTCATCGCATCACTCCTTATTCATTCGAACGATTCGAGGCATAAATTTACCTTGCACTTCTACCAGTGTCTCCTGCATATACATCACTCTGTCAATGTCCTTATATGCCAGTGGCATTTCTTCCACGCTCCCACCAATCAAAGTCACTCCCGCCTGCGACAGTAGCTTCTTCAAAGCCGATTGCGTAAAACTATCTTTTGCCTTCTGGCGGGACATCGCCCTGCCGCCTCCATGAGAAGCCGAATTTAAAGCAGCTTCCATCCCTTTGCCACAAACCAGATAACCGGCAGTAGCCATGCTACCGGGAATCAATCCCGCTTGTCCTTTCTGTGCCGGAGTAGCCCCTTTACGATGTACGATTGCCATACGCCCCGGTACTATTTCCTCTCTCCAAGCAAAGTTATGATGGTTGTTGACATTAGCGAGCGGCTTCAACCCTAATGCTTTCGCCAAATTCAAATGAATCCGTTCATGACAGGCACGGGCATAATCGCCTGCCAGATTCATACTCATCCAATACTCCTGCCCCGCTTCAGTGTTTAAATCCAGCCAGGCAAAATGCTGTGCTTCACGGGGAAGCCTGCACACCTCACGTGCCAACAGGCTGTAATGTTTGGCAATGGCAGCTCCCAATCCTCGTGAACCGGAATGTGACAACAATGCCAGATAATTTCCTTCCGGAAGATTCAACACGTTATTTTCTTGCAGAGCGATCTCGCCGAACTCTACAAAATGATTGCCACCACCAGAACTCCCCAGTTGACGTACTGCCTTTCCATGCAAATCCCTCAACAAAGGTGTCAAACGGAATTCTTCCCTATCCAACACCTCATGTTCCTGCTCAAAACCCAATCCGCCATCCATACCGAAATGGGTGAAATCTTTCAAGGCTTCTTTCATCTGATAGGTACATCGTTTCAGGAAGTCGGCGCTGGCATCAAATACCGTCAGGCTCATCCGACAACCGATATCAACGCCTACGGCATACGGAATCACTACATTATCCGTAGCAAGCACTCCACCGATAGGTAACCCGTATCCGGCATGAGCGTCAGGCATCAATGCTCCGGCCACCGTTACAGGTAAGCGCATAGCCAGGTTCATCTGTTGTTTGGCAAGCGTTTCGATAAATTTACCTCCATAGGTTTTATACCTCAACGGCTCATCCAATAAATCATAAGCTATAAACTCTTTCGCTATTATAGTAGGCGAAAGGCGTTCGGCCAGCTTATTCCAAATTTCATTATTTTTGTAAGATTCGGGATGCTCGAGTATATCGCTCAATGTCATTTCAATCTGTTCTTTAGTGTCGTATTTGCAATGTTTGCTCACAATGTCCACTACCAGACTGCGGGCAACATTATCCCGGTATCCCAGTTTGCTTAAATCTTTTAATCGTATTCCCATACTCTTTTTTCGTTCGCATACAGCATTCCCTGTCGGCCTCACCGGCAGACAACAATGTAATACACGTGATACCAATGCTTTGGATATGGATATGAAATACCCCACCACCGCATTAAAGTGATTAATTTAAAATATAAAAAGTGATTGCAGGACTAATCAACCATTACCGCTTGTTAGTAGAATTGCGGTCAATATAAGAACCATAGGTTCAGTGTAAAAACAGTAAGTTGCAAAGCCTCATCCTCTCGATGAGACAACTTAGTCCTAATTTGAAAATATTATAGCTCCAACATAATTAATACCCTTTCCATCTGTTTTTAAAGGGTGAATACTCATTTTATCGCGGCAAAATTAGTGCTTATTTTTATTTCCTCCAAAGAATAATAGACAAATTTTAGCGTTCGGTAACTATCCGAGGGAAGTTTTGCCAAGAGTTTCTGTCAAATTGCTATTTTTTACTCCCTTTATATCCCCTATCTTTGCAACATAGAAAACAAAAAGAAAGAATAGTATATGAAACTAATGAAAGGTTTATTGAGTGCCTTTGCCGTTATATTGGCAACCACAGCTTGTGCAGGCAACAGCGGAGAAAATAAAAAGAGTAATGAATCAACAAAGGAGGATAATAAAATGGAAGTAGTAGCATTAAATAAAGCCGATTTTTTAAAGAAAGTATATAATTATGAAGCCAATCCGAACGATTGGAAATTTGAGGGCAGCCGTCCTGCTATCGTAGATTTCTATGCTACCTGGTGCGGTCCATGTAAGGTGATGCACCCGATTCTGGAAGAACTTAGCAAAGAATATAGCGGTAAAGTAGATATCTACCAGATTGATGTGGACAAAGAACAAGATCTGGCAGCGGCATTCGGTATCCGCAGCATCCCTACCCTATTGATGATTCCAATGAAAGAGGAACCTAGAATCATGCAGGGAGCTATGCCCAAAGACCAGCTTAAAAAAGCAATTGATGAATTTCTTCTGAAACAAAATAACGAAGCAAAGCAATAGACTTCGACTTTTTTCTCGTCATGGCAACTGCCCTCTATTCGTCTTTTGAAGATGGATAGAGGGCTAGTTTTAGTTAAACTCATTATAGTTTCCTCTGAACACCGTCGTCACCAACGACGTAATAAACTCCATTGTCTAGCAATACAGCCCGTCCACGCTTTTTCTTCCGATTCTCCTTATTGTCAACATTGACAGCGATGACTTTACCATTATAAAAGGTTGAAATATCCTTGAAGATAGTGTGCCCCACAAGGATATGTTTTATCATATAACGATCCAACATCATTCGTAAAGAGTCTTGTGCCAACGGTTTATATTTGGGATCTTTTCTCACCAGGCCGCGATACCAGATCGGACCGTCATTACCATACAGAAAATCAGTCAGTGGAGAAAGCGCCTTACGCTCTTTTTTGCTCATGAAAAGTGCCCGGCTCATTTCCTCGTTCACAGTGGGGATATTCAAGTCCTTATCATAGAATAATTTTCCTAATCCGGCATGTACATATAAATCGGTTCCAATGATTTGCATTGTATTACGTGTTGCAAGCCAACGACCCAATTCGGTATTTGTGCCGAATAATGAAGGATATTCCACTCCCAGTTTTTCTGCCAGCAATTTATATTTATCTTTTGTATAGCGAAGATCGTTGGACAACACCAGAGCCTCATGGTTTCCCAAAAGGAAAGAGACATGACCTCCCGCTTTAGCCGCTTCGTCTTCTAATTTATAGAACAGCCAGAAGATCTGCAGTACATCCTTGCCACGGTCGAAAACATCTCCGATAATCACCAAATGATTGCTACCGAAATTCCATTGATAGTTATCATTAATCACTCCATTTCCTTGTAACAGACTAATCACACAATCCAGCCGCCCATGAGGATCGGATATCACAAAAACTTTTTCCGGACGGGTATATTGCCACTCCGGTCTTTTCAATGGATGGAGTTTTACATCAAACGGATATCGTCCCTCATGGTCCGTCACACGGAAACTGAAATCTTTAGGTAATGTCGCATAAGTCTTGTCTGTAATCCGTCCTTTCTTATTGACATTAATAACCCGCGTACTACCGTCTGCCTGATAGAGTATATAGGGTCCGTCACCAGATAATTTTTCTTTTTTCTTATCTCCTGAATGATAAGTTCCGGCCTGAATGCCGGAACTTATTAAAACGAGAACAAGAGTAGAAAGAAATAATCTCAAAAAACGAGTGCTCATATTCTTTTCTTTCTTGAAATTTATTTTTTAATCGTTACTAATTCTCCTTCGTCATTGATGGCTTTAATATCATCTCCTTCAATAACCACGGCACGAGTCTCTTTTTCAAAAGCCTTGGGATGATTAACACAAATATCATATACCTTTTTATTATAGGTATACTTCACACGACTATTTTCCGTATGACCGATAATAATACGTTTGACATCATATTGAGCCAGAAGTTTATCTACATCCGCTTCCTTTATCGGACTGTACTCACTGCCAGTCTTAACCATTCCACGATACCACAACGGACCGTTATAACTATCACTATAAAGGAAATCGGCAATATCCGGATATTGTTTTTTCCGTTCCTCTTTTGAAAGGTAAATGCTCTTGCTCACCAGTTCATTGATTTCGGGAATCGTCTCTTCGCGTTCCATAAACACCTTACTCAATCCTGCATGAACATAAAGGTTTTCACCTACAATCTGAATGGTGTTTTTAGAACACAGCCAGTTACCCATCACATTCGTCAGTCCCCACATTTTTCCATAGGTCATGTTCATCGCTCTTTGCGAAAGAGTGTTGTACTTGGCATACGTATATTTCAGATTATCACGCATTATCATTTCTTCGTGATCCCCCAAGATGGTTGTCACTCTGCCGCCAACAGTTTTCGCCTCAAATTCCAATTTGTATATGAGCCATAAAATAGGAAGTACGTCTGCTCCACGATCGAAAATATCACCATCAATCACCAAATGGTTACTGCCATATATCCATTCATATTTATCATTAATCACTTCCCCTGTTTTCAGAATAGCGGCAAACAAGTCGAAACGCCCGTGAAGGTCGGATACGGCAAATGTTTTAGCATACTCGGTACGGTTTTCCCATGCCGGACGTTCAAAATTCTCAATCTTATTAATGGGTACCTGAAAAAGGAGCTGATTATCATCCGAATACACATCCAGTTTCAATCCGGCCGGTAATCCGGATTCTTCACGAATGTTCAATGCATTATCTTTAGTCACTTCCAGAATTTTAAGTCTACCGTTTTCATAGAAAAGGTAAGGACCATCATTACGGAAATGAGTGATTTCAGCTATATCCGGTCCCACGGGAGTCAGATCTTCCCCGCACGAATAAAAGGCCGTGATGAACAAACCCAAAAGGAAATAGATGCTATATATCTTTTTCATAATTTCTATACGTTAATGCGTTAATTAATGCAATTCATATTCCGGATTCTGAACCATATTTTCATTGTACTCCATTTCGTGGTTAGGAACAGGAAGAACGATTTTATAATAACTCCAATCAAACTCTACCGCTTCATTGGGAACTTCGCTCAAATAATCTTCACGTATCACTTTCTTGTTATTTCTAAGTAAATCAAAGAAACGTTGTCCCTCTCCCCAAAATTCAATGCGGCGCTGTTCAAGCACCAGATCCAGATTTATACCTTCATCCGCCACAGCATCCAGATCCTTACCCGTACGTGCATAAATAGGTTTCAGATACTTGCGCGTATTAGGTATATCATTCCTCTTAATCGCAGCTTCAGCCGCATTCAGATAGAGTTCCGACAGACGGAAAACCGGGATATTGGCATCTTCATACGATTTAGAACCTTGTGCCAGATATTTCAAGCAATAAGGTTTACTGCTACTTGCCGTAGACACCATCTGACTACGAACATCATCGGAATTGTCTTTCATGTAGTCTTTCCAATACTTTTCGGTAGCTATCAGATTATATTTGGTGCTAAGATAACCGATGGATGATTTTCCCGGACTATCAGTTGTCAGATTCACAATTTCGAACAACAGTTCACTATTGAACGGAGTAGCCCATATCTTGGCATATTCATCATTGGTCCACAACTTATAGCCTTGTTTTTCCGCACCTTTGATAGCTTCGGCAGCCACATCGTATGCCTCTTTGTCATTCCCCATATAGAGATAAACCCGGCTTAATAATGTCATTGCCCCCCATTTATTGATCTTACCCTCTTTCTTTACCGGACGAAGCAGCTTCACCGCATCTGTCAGGTCGTCTGTGATGGCCTTATAACATTGGGCGGTCGTATTGCGGGAAGGTTTGATATTCTTATCTTCTACCACTTTATCAATAATGGGCACAGCCAGTGATGCCCCGTTATCTTTCAGATAAGGATACCCGTAAATACGTGTCATATCGAACAGCAACAAGGCACGTATTGCCAAAGCCTCTCCTTTCAAGTCATTATAATACTCCTGCTCTGTCAGCTTCTCCAGTTTCGGAGTTGTAATTTCCCGATCGGGAACAAGCTTTATCTTTTCAATATCCCGGAATAAAATGTTCAGGTTCTTACCAATACCGTAGTACATCCCCCAGAAACCACTAGGTCCATTCGTCTTATTGTACTTGAATGTATAGAAACTGACATTGGTGCTGGAAGACTTATAAGATTTCATGTCATCTCCCCTCAAATCACCATAACAGAACATATCTGCTCCATAATAACTGGATGACTGCATACTGCTGTATGCACCATTCAGCACAAATTCAAAATCTCTTAATTCGGTCAATGAACCATCAGTTTCTATAGCTGTGGAAGATTGCAAATCCAACCAATCATTTCCGCAACTACTCAATAAGGTTGCAAAGGCACCTAAAGCTATATATTTTATCTTTTTCATACTTATTCATTTATAGATTAATGCACTTAGAATTTCACTTCCAAACCGAATGTATAAGTTCTCATCGGAGGAGTATCCCAACTAGGTGATGAACCCGATTCGGGGTCAATATAATCGTATGCCGCCCAAGTTAACAGGTTATTGCCCGATGCATACAGACGTATATTGTCTATACCCACTTTCCGGGTCCATGTCTTCGGCAGTGTAAAGCCGAAAGTCAGATTCTTCAGACGAACATAATCTCCACTGTATAAACGACGTGTGGTAGCATAATCGGTCATGGAAATTGATCTACCGACTACAAAACGTTCAATACTCGTTTCATCACCCTCCTTCTGCCAACGTTTCCGGTAATAAATAGGAATATTCAGCGTTCCGTCGCCACCGTGTTCCAGTTTGCCTGCCGCGCCGTCATAGTTCCATGCCCCAAAAGAGAAATTCACGTTAAAATTCAGATCAAACCACTTATAAGAGATGCTGTTACCTAGTCCACCGGTGATAGTAGGATCGGCACATTGCAGTATCACTTTTTCCGCACTACGCGGATCTTTAGTAGTTTCTTTGTTCAGATTTCCGTTTTCATCCGTCGTATTCTTATAGAACATCGGTTCACCGTCTACCGGGTCGATGCCTGCAAATTCAATCATATAATAGGTAGAATAGGGCAAACCTACCTTATGAATAGATGTTCCGCTGGTTACTTGTTTCAAATCTCCGTCCAACTTCAGGATTTTATTGGCATTATGTCCCAGATTCAAACTAGTGCTCCAACGAAAATCTTTTGTCTCGATATTAGTTGAACGAATTTCCAATTCATATCCCTTGTTTTGTAATTTGCCTATGTTGGCAAGATAACTTGAGAAACCTGTTGCAAGAGATAATGGCCGGCTGTAAAGCAGATTTTTCGTTGTACGAACGTAATATTCAAATGTAACATTCAGTCTGTTGTCGAAGAATCCCAAGTCGATACCGGAGTTGAAGTTGTAGTTGGTTTCCCAAGTCAGTTCCTTGTTTTCCAGTTGCGACTGCGTGATACCCGGATTATCGTTATAATTACTAGTCAGACTGCTCAATCCCATATATCCATAATAAGAAGACGGCAGAGTTCCGTTCACACCGTAAGAAACTCTAAGTTTCAAGTCACTTAACCAGTTCTGAAGAGGTTTCATAAAACTCTCGCTACTCACTCTCCATGCACCGGACAATGACCAGAAATTTCCCCAACGATTCTCTCTTGCCAATCGCGAACTTCCGTCTGTTCTCCAACTCGCTCCCAGATAGTATTTGTTGTCATAATCATAGTTGGCACGTGTAATATAAGAGACAATACGCGTCGTACTGTTAGAACCTCCCATACTCTGATACACTACACCATTGTTGACTTCCGGCTTATCCCAGCGTGCAAAATTAGAGATAGTAGTTCCCAGTCCATCCGACTCCTTACTGTTGATTTCATAACCAACCAAAAGGTCCAGATTGTGTTTTTTCTTGATCTTTGTCTGATAAGTCAGAATATTAGACCATGTCATATTGGTAATATCATTATAATCTTTGCTGAAACGCCCGTTATCATCGTCACCGTCACTGGTACGCGGGTCTTTCCATGCACGAGACTTGTTCATCACAAAATCATAGCTGAATGTAGACGCAAACTTGATTCCTTTCCAAATATCGAATGATGCATATACGGTATTGAAAGAACGAGTCGCATATTCTCTCTTAAAATTATAAGAATTTGATAACATCGGATTACGGTCATCCAATTTGATTAATGCACGGTTCCAGGTGCCGTCTTCATTCCATATAGGGTCAGACGGTGTGGCTCCATTACGCGTACCGTAAATTGGAGAAGTATACGATGTCCCTTCCGAATAAGTATCCTGATTCACTTTGGAGAACTGTATCTTTGCACCGATATTCATCCATTTAGCCATTTGATAGTCTACATTCAGACGTGCAGAAATACGTTCCAGACCGGAGTTTATCGTAACACCATCCTGCTTCATATAGCCGATGGACGTATAGTATTTAATCTTTTCCTGTCCGCCGGAAGCTGAAAACTCGTAATTCTGGTGGCTACCGTTACGGAACAGATAATCATCCCAATTTACAAAACCACACCAAGGGATCGGTGCATACTGGTCAATATTCGAATCGGCATAAGCCCATGCTTCATTCTCGGTCATCCCCTGATGAAGTCCCACCTCATCATCGGTCTTACCGCTATAAGTTAAAGCATAATTTCGAAGCCCCTCATGGATCAGGTTACGACGTTCCTGTCCGCCCATCAATTCGCGGAAAGGCATGGCAAAATTAGAGAATCCCCAATCCGATTTCAATTTAAAGACCGGTTTACCTGCTTTTCCTTGTTTCGTAGTAATAATGACAACGCCATTCGCTGCACGTGAACCATAAAGTGAAGCAGCAGCGGCATCCTTGATAACAGTGATGCTTTCAATATCCGATGTATTCAAGGTAGACATTACATCCAAACCGGAATCACTACCAGATGCACCAATATTACCCGACAATACGGGAACACCATCCACTACATACAGCGGAGAATTGGAGGCATTGAACGAACCCATGCCACGGATACGGATGGACGTTGACGAACCCGGTATACCCGAACCGGTATTTACGCTGACACCGGGAGCCGCCCCCTCCAACATCTGTTGGAAAGATACATTAGGCACATCTTTCACAGCATCTGTCTTTACGATACTAGCAGAACCTGCATAAGCCGATTTCTTGAAAGTACCATATCCCGTTACAATCACTTCGTCCAACAGGTTATTATCCACTTTCAGGATTATGCTCATCGGCTTGCCGGGAGTTGCAACTACCTCCTGTGACGCATAACCGATATAAGAAACCATCAGAGTCACTTTCTTGTCTGTAACTTCCAGATGGAAATTACCATCCATATCAGTCATCATACCGTTAGTTGTACCTTTCACGATGACATTAGCTCCGATTATCGGCTCTCCACTATCTTCAATTACTTTCCCTGTAATCGTATATTTCTCACGTGCAACAGTTTCCGTCCTAACGGGTTCAGCCTTACGGATGGCAATTACTCCATCATGAACCGTATAAGTCAGTCCGCTATTTCGCAGGCATTTGTTAAGCACTTCAGAAATCAGTTCATTCTTCACATCCAGATTTTCCACTCTGACTTTCTTTGCATCATTTGTGCTGTAGATAAAGGTAAAGTCCGTTTGTTTCTGAATTTCCCAAAGAACTTCATTCAGTGTTACATTTCTGAATTTGGCTGTAACCGTGGTCTGTGCGAATACAGATGCGCGCATCAGCCCTGAAGTCGTAATACAGAGAAAAAGGAACATCATACAAAGACGTTTTCCATATTTCCCAAATCTGGCAACATTACGTAGTTTTTCCATAAAACAGCGATTAATGATTAGTGAATATTTTGATAGTTTTTCCTTCTACTGTGACAGTTACTCTACCCGTTTGCTCCAACAATTTCACCAATGGGGTAATCTCATTATAGCGGTTAACATAGCAACCGAAGCGTAACTCTTTCGTCGCCTCATTCTCATAGACTACATCCATATCATACCATCTGGCAAGAGTTTTCATGATGTCGTCCAATCGCTGGTCCTTGAAATTGATCTTTCCATGTATCCATGAAGTATAAAATGCAGTATCTACATTGCGTACATTGATCTGGTTGCTGCCCGGAGTAATACAAGCCTGTTCCGATGGTTTCAGAACCCGGTTGCTTCCATTTTCAGTCTGTACTTTTACCGAACCGCTGACAAGTGTAGTTTGATATTCTTCGTTTGCGTAAGCTGATATATTAAAAGAAGTTCCTAATACTTCTATTTTCATCCCTTTGGTTTGTACAATAAAAGGCTGTCCGGTTTTGCTTACTTCGAAATAGGCCTCTCCCTCCAGTTCTACCAGACGGCAATCCTGTGCAAACTGAACAGGGAAACGGATGGAACTCATAGAATTCAACTGTACTTTACTTCCATCGCTCAACGTCAGCTGATATTCACCACCACGAGGAACGTTTACCTTATTATATGCAAGTTTTTCGGATGTCCGGGCGGGAGCCTGCTGATAATTCAATGCTGTAGAATCCACCAGAATAACTGTACCATCTTTTTCTTTCAATTCCACGCCGGAGGTAGACTTCAAATCAATTGCTTCTCCATTATCCAGAATAAGAACGGCTTTCTTACCACCCGGAACAATTTGTTCCGCTACTTGAGATAACGGCTGGGGTTCATTACCGCTCTTATATATTGCCACAGTAGCAACAACCACCGGAAAAATGAAAATAGCAGCATATTTACATATATTCAGTATCCGATGTCTGAACCGATGGCGTTGGATTTTTCTTTGCACTCCCTCCCATCCGTCCTCTGTATGGAAAGTTTGCCGCTTCTGCATATTCTGCTTTATGTTCTCTTCCTTGCAGATTTCCCGAAAAAGGCGTTCGTTTTCGGACGATTCATTTCTCCACCGAGTCAGTTCCGCCTGTTCTTCTTCCTCGATTTCATCAGATAAGTATCTGGCAATGAGTCTTGCAATATAAAAATGTTGGTTTATCATAATTCACATGTTTTAATCGTTGTTTATACTAAAACAGGTGAATTGAAAATCAGGGTGTATTAAAATGATTTTTTTTAAAAGAAACTATAAAAAGTAAAAAACCAGGTAGTAATAGTCTTTCAAATATACGCGTAATTTACGGTAGGCAATCTTTTTCTGGGAGTGTACCGTTTCACCGGAAATATTCAGTGTTTCAGCAATTTCCGGATTGCTTTTTCCCTCAAGTGCCAGTTGCATAATGCTTTTCATCTGCGGTGGCAGTTTTTCAATGGCATCCACCAATATCCGGTAACTTTCTTCTGCAATGACCTTGTCTTGAAAAAAAGAGTCTTTACTCATTTCCTGAACTTTCTGTGCATACTCGTTCATGACTTTGGTATGTTCCAGTTCATTCAAAGATTTATTGCGTACCGACGTGTAGAGGAATGATTTAATCTGATGCACATACATGAAATCATCGCGTAACTGCCACAACTTCACAAAACACTCCTGAACAATATCAGCCGCTAATGCATCATTTTCGACATACTGATTAGCAAACATACATAGAGATATGTAATATTTGTCGAATATAGAACGAAACTGCGTCTCATCAGTTAACTTAATACTAATATAGTCTGTTGTGCCAATCACGTATTCTTTATTTTGGTTACAAATATACCATTTGAAAATTATGTAACCAAACAAAAATGAAAAATCACAATCTTTGTTTCATTACAAAACCTTCAAAGAAGTCGTCCCGGTAACTATTACCGATAGCAATTTCATACGATTTTATAAATATATCATTATTGTCAAATGACTCGATGTGATCGGTATTGACGATATAGGATTTATTCACCCGCAAAAAAATAGATTTTGGTAATAAATCGAATATGGCTTTCAGGCTCATGCGAGTAATGATACGCTGGTCGTTCAGTTGAAGAATGACGTAATCTTTCAATCCCTCAATAAAGAGAATATCGGAGAAATTCACCTTGAAATACCGGCACTCTGCCTTTACAAAGAAATATTCAGCGGCAACAATCGTTTCGATAGCTTCTTTTTCTTCTTTCAATAATAGAGAATGATAGGATAACGCTTTATCCACCGCCTTTTGAAAACGTTCCGCTTCGACAGGCTTAATCAGATAGTCGATTGCATCTACTTCATAGCTATCCAACGCATATTCTGTATAGGCTGTGGTGAAAATAACCAGTGTCTTTTTGGAAATTGTACGGGCAAACTCTATTCCTGTAATCCCAGGCATCTGAATATCCAGAAAAACCAGATCGACTCCCTGTTGCTCCATAAAGTCGGAAGCAGTTGCAGCACTGTTAAAACTGCCTATCAACTGGAGGTTATCGGATTCTTCTATCAATAACTTCATGGCCTCACGTGCCAAGGGTTCATCATCTACAATGATACAATTCATAATGTTATACTTAAAATTACAGAATAGAGATTTTCATCTTCTCTTTGTTCCAACTTATAATGTTCAGGATACAGTAATCCTAACCTACGCTGGATATTGGCAAGTCCGATTCCACCGACTTTACCCTGCTGGACTGCAACAGCCGGTTTAGAATTCTCACACCGGAAATCCAGTCGGTGAGCATCCACCTTAAAAAAGACATGGACATACGAAGAATGCTCACTATCAAAACTATGTTTCACCGCATTTTCCACAAAAGGAATGAATAACAAAGGCTGAATCCAAATGGAATCCACTTCTCCCTCCTGCCTCAACGTAAACTGGAAATTGTCACGGCGTATCTTTTCCAAATTCAGATAGTCATTCAGGAAACGGATATCCGAAGCCAATGAAACTCTTTCACGCGAACTGTCGTTAATCTGATACCGTAGCAAATCTTCCAGTTTAAAAAGTACTTTGGAAGCTTCTTCCGGATTTCTCTTTATCAGGACATTGGCATTATTCAGCATATTGAAAAGAAAATGCGGGTTAATCTGATTCTTCAGAAATGTCAGTTCGGATTGCAAAGTAGTGGACTCGAGTTCGTCAATACGCAGATTATAACGCAACCAATGGGTAAACAAGGATATGGCTGCCGAACCTGCGGTAACAAAACCGATGGTCAGTATCCCCGAAAAAGTATTAATGAAAGTAGCGAATCTGCCAGGATCTTTTCCGGGCAGAATTACTTCAAAGAGTAATCCCTGGGTGACTGAAAGGAAGACGATGACTACCAAATTCGTCAGGACAGCCGCCAGGACATAGTGCCCCAAACGGTTCTTCAACAGAAAACAGGGTACTAATATATACAGGTTCATATAGATTACCGTATTAATGGAAACAAAATATGCCAGGAATCCACCAAAACGCCGCCAAAAAGAAACTGACTGCAAAGGTTCGTACCAAAAGACATTAATAGTCATCAAAAGAACTATTATTTGCAGTAACAGATGTCTACATGTCCGGTAATGAGGACTTAACAGAAAAGCTGTGACACTTTTATCTTCCATTCTTCTATGTTCTGTATTCAGGTTCATACTTCACCTCCTTTCAATTCCAACCAGATGCTTTCTGTCGTCAGGAATAGTCTGTAACGATTGCCATATAATAAGTTCAGTCTTTGGCGGATTCTTTCAAGTCCTTTATCTTCCAAAAGATTCACTTGTAGGCAAAGACAAGTGAATATAATTGTGTTCTCTTCTACTTTCAAATGGATTTTGAGAGAAACAGGGATTGATGTTCGCTGTTCGTTGATTGATTTTACAATATATTGCACAAATGGAATGAAAAGCAAGGGTGGAACCAGTGTTCTATTTACTTCTCCATCCGCAAGCAGTTCATAATTGAATTGTGCCTGAGAATTCTGTTCCAAGGTCAGGTAATTATTCAGGAAATTAATTTCACTACTAAGCAATACCTTTGTTCTGCTGCAATCATATAGCTGATAGCGAAGTAGTTGACTTAATTTCATCAGCATCTTCGAAGCTTTTTCCGGTTCGCTCAATGTCAGTTCCCCCGAATGATGCAATGTTTTGAAAAGAAGTTCGGGGCTGACTTGTTCTTTTAGCTGTTCCACTTCCGAAAGAACGTGAACCTTTTCCATTTGTGAGACACGTTGATGATCTATCATCCATTCTTTCAGGAGAACGGTCATTGTTCCTCCTATCATGCAGAGTGTGGACAACATGAAAGAAGATATATAATCCATCACTATAGGTATGGAGAAATAGGAGGCACGTTCGTAAAATTCCGGCCAGCAGGAATAAGATACATATTCCGTTGCCATTTGTATTGCCAGGGCAAGCATCATTGCTACTGAAAGTAAGGATATGTAGGTTAGATAGCGTCTTTTCAGCAAAAACTTTGGAAAGAGCCAGAAAAGATTCAGATAAATAACTCCTATATAAGTCAGTAGATATAAGAAAGTGAATGTATAAATCCATCCTCCCAATATATCCCGATAATCGAGGAATATAATAAAAACCTGATTGAATGATATGGTAGCCAACACCATAATAAGCACCAGATAACGCGCCCATCGAAGTTCCGGACTAACGAGGAATCGATATAATAAAGTAGATTTATTGTCTGTTGTTATTGTTTCAGCCATCGTGTATTTAATCAGGGAAGATGTTTTATCTCCGGGGACGAAGATAAAACATTTTTCCGGTTGGACTTCTATATCGGTTATTTAAAATTCAAGTTTATAACTCACATTTGTCAATGTTGTAGAACCGTCACTAACATCAATTTTTCCAGTTTTCACATTATATTCATGTCCATAGTGTTCTTTCGCACCGGTAAAATTAAGTCCTTTCACTGCAAACTCATGAGAGACTTTCTTCTTGTTGATGCGGTAACTCACGGTATAGTTGCCGATAAGCATGGGAGAATACTGTTTAGAAAATGCTTTCGTTTCGTCATATTGCACCTCTTTATCAGGATGATTCATCGTTGCTTCCCTGTCAATCGGAGAATACCGGTCACCTCCTTGTAAGGTCAATTTCAGATTGATGCTAAGAATATTCTGTCTGTTACGTCCCAGCATCCATTCCTTTCCAATCAGTCCGTTGATGACATAATTCCGATTAAACTTCGTATTGTACCACACACCGTCTCCGCCCCGGTAGCGGGAATCGAAAAGAGAACCGGAAATCATGTAATAGAGCCCTTTTTCCAGGAAACGTTCTAAAGTGATGTCAATACCGATGTTGCGTCCTCTTCCTTTATTAACCAATGCGTCTTCCACATAGAAATCAGAACGGTTGAGTACGGAATAAGAGCTGTCAGCCATCACAGGCACATCATGGAGAAATTGGATATAAGGTTCTATTTTCAGATTCATGCGATCGGATATTTTGTATCCAAAAGATAACATGACGTGCTGCGCTTTGGTGAAATCGAGTTCCTTGTTGACGGATTTGTCTCCTGTACTTTTCGTTTTCACAAAATAGACGTCCATTTTCTCCATGCGACTGTACATACCATAAGCCAGTGCAAAAGTTGCTTTCGGAGTAGCTTGCCATTTCAAACCAATACGGGGTTCAACAGACCATTTATTATTCAGAGTCAGAAATTGCCCGTAAATACCGGCATTGAGCGTCCAGCGTTCCGTCAATCCTACAGAAGAACTATTGTAGGCAGATATCAGACTCGTATTACCTTTTCCTTGAGATACGGTTTCCAGTGATTCGGCTTCATAAGGAGCAATGGCAAGATTCATTTGATAGAACATGGCATTATACGTAAATCCTGTCTTATTAGTAAAACGGTTACTGAATTTACGGTTAAAAGTCGAAGTTAGTATTAAGTTAGTATGTTTTGAGTTAAGATCCATGTAGGGGGTGGATTCCAAAGAGTGGTTAAACATGGTTGCTCCACCGTCCAGTTGCGAATAAGTACCGGCAATAGTGGTTTTCAGTGATGCGTCATTGTTGAAGAAATAACGGTGGCTGATACCTCCGGCAGCCATATACTGTTTGTCTTTTGATTCGCTACGGTCGCTCATATATTCCCATTTATCCGTATTCTTTTCAAAATCACTGCCGAATTTATCAATCAGGCTGGTTCCCCAGACAGAGAATGTTCCTGCTTTCTGTGTCGGGAAATTCAGTTTGAAGTTCAAGTCCTGATAGTCCATCTTTCCGCCCTCCAAGTTCAGAAGTCCTGTTGTGGAATACCGATAATTGAAAATATAGGATGCTTTGTGCTTCTTGCTTAACGGTCCTTCGGAAGCTACATCAATTCCCATGATGCCCACTTGAAGCGTATTCTCATTCTTCTGGTTATTTCCATTACGCAATTTCATATCAAACACACCAGATACCGCATTTCCATATTCTGCCGGAAAAGCTCCGGTAAAAAAATCGGAATTACCCAATACCTGCGAACTAAGAGATGAAAGTATCCCTCCACCCAATGTGGCAATATCCGCAAAGTGATTCGGGTTCGGAATTTCAACGTCTTCCAATCGCCACTGCAACAGATGGGGAGCATTGCCATGAATGGATATTCCATTGGAAGATACACTGGGGGCCACTCCGGCAAAGGAAGATACCAAACGGGCAGGGTCGTCAAAACCTCCGGCATAGCGGCTCGCTTCTTCCACACTCAACATACGGGCTCCAGTAGTAGCCATCTTATTCATCGCTTCCTCTTTATTGGTCCTGGCACGAATCACTACTTCATTGAGTTCGTTTACACTTTCTTTCAAAGGAATTTCCAAATAAACCTCTTTGGCGGAAGTTACCAGTATCTCTCTGAAAATACCCGGTTCATATCCCATAAAGGCTGCCTCTACCGTATGCCGTCCAACAGGAACCTGTGGTATGCTGAAACGCCCGAGACTGTCTGTTATCGTACCTGTTCCCTCTTTTTCGGATAATCTCACCGTTGCATACGGTATCGGGTGTTTTGAATCCCCGTCAATAACCATTCCCCGGATTGTCTGTACCGGCCGACCTTTTCTCTGCGGTGTCTGACTAAAAGCCACTGCGGATACCAACAAAGCAACCAACAAAAGTATCCACCCGCCATAACGATGTGTTTTTCGGGTTAACTCTTCACCAAGAACTCTTTCAAAGGTTTTGAGTACTGTGCTGCATTCATCTGCGGAGATACCCGACTGAATAGATATTTTTTCTAATAATCTAGTTTTATTCATCTTCATGATTTTATTCTGTTTTTATTTCGTCACGAAGATAGAGTATAGAAGATTGCCGATTTTTGAAATGAGACGAATACATCCCGTTTGTAGACAAAACACAAAATTGGTAAGACGAAAAATCATCCGAACTATGGAATTTCACTTAAAGAAGAAGCTCTTTTTAAAAGACACATCACTTTCAGAACGATTTATATCCTCTAAAAGTGATGTGACTTTTTTTAATAGCACACGCCAACCTACCCTAAAAAGTCGGTCTTATCTTTATCCGTGATCTCCCGAATTACTTTACATGGCACTCCTGCAGCGATTACATTTTCCGGCACATCCTTAGTCACTACACTTCCTGCTCCGATTACCGAATTTCTCCCAATGGTAACACCACCCATAATATGAACGCCTGCACCAATCCAGACATTATCCTCTATTACAATCGGATGTGCATAGCAACCTCCCATAATGCGTTCCCGGGCATCAAGTGCATGATTTGCTGTGTACAATCCCACACGTGGCCCCAACAATACATTATCCCCTATTGTAATAAGATTCCCATCCAACATGATGCAATCAAAATTAGCAAAGAAGTTGTTTCCTATAGTGATATTAAATCCAAACTCACACCGGAAATTGGGTTCGAAGTGAACATTCTCCCCAATGCCTTTCAACAAATTGCGTAATAATGCTTCACGAACCTCTTTGGGTTTTCCATAAGTAGAGTTATAATCATTAGTCAGAAAAACGACTTGTTCTCTTCTCTGAACCAGTTCTGTAGACAAATCATTATACATAGTCCCCGACAACATTCTTTCATACAATTCTCTATTTTCCATATCTATATCATAATGATTGATTAAAGTCCTTTTGTAATCACCGGTAATCCGAAAAAGCCTTTTTGTAAAGTCAGTATCTTCGATGCACCTGCCTTGGCCTTATTATAAGTGGAAAGTGACACATGCAGCTCTTCCACAGCTCCATTCTCAAAAGCTACCTGCAGATAGTATTCCTTACGTATGCCATCCGAAACATAACGATGCCTGCCTACTCTACGGGTCTTCTTATGTGTTTCCACATATTTTTTCTGTACCATCACTGTTTCTTCGTGTGTGGAAGCAGGATCGGCAAACCAATAATTACCGCCAAGAAACAAGACATAACTGATGGCACCGATGCAAGCCAGATGACACAAACAATTAATTACTTTACCATCCACGGTTGTCAGCCATATCCATTTCTTATAGAATGGGATAGTAACAAGAGCAATCAAAAGCGCCATTCCAAGAGGTATCCACCAGGCAGTCAGTGTATCTTCGTAGATAACATATCCAATGCCACACGAAGCAATAAATATCAGAAGCATCAAAAAGCGAAGTATCCTAATAAATAGAGTTTTCATCATATTTATACTTTTATGCGCAAATATAAAGATAAGCAATTAAAGATACAGCCAAAATCACATATAAAAATCAAGGTTATATCTTGTACCTTTTTTCTTTGTGGAAATAAAAAAACGAACATTTAAGCTAGTTTCACGACTTAATTAAAGTACATGTCTTGTTCCTCGGTGAGAAACACATCGTTGCACACCGAGAAACGGGTCGTTCCTTTTAAAGGAACGGGGCTTTGGTTTTAAACCAAAATACAAGTCATATAATCAATTAAATATCAACAATTTACCAAATCACCATTTCAACTAATAAGCATATTGGAATTTTATTGACAACTCACGATAGGATGAGAATAATAGAATAACAGAAAGGATAGAAAAATTCATTTTAAACATAGTGACGGTATCCACTTATGATAGTGACGGTATATTCGTGGGATAGGGTAACCATCCCGACCGGATAGTGACGCTATATTTTTGCTTGGGAAAAAGCATAAAAAAAGGCTATCTATCCCAGACAGCCAATCTTTTGTTAACCTTAAATCTAATACTATGAAAAACACATTGCAAAGATACGGACTTTCTGCATATCTCCAAATTTTCAGGCTCAAGTAGCGTATCTTATAACATGGTTTAATAGAAGTAACAGTTTCGTTAACATTTAACATAAATCCATCGGATATTAACGAATATCCGATGGAGTAGATTCAGAGATTACTCATATCGTAATGAACGAGCAGGTTTGCTCATTATTATTTTCATTGTCTGGAAAGCCACTGTCACAAATGAAATGAACAACATCAGCAATACAGGTACTATAAAGAACCACGCTTTGAGATCGGTACGGAAAGCATAATGGCTTAACCAGGCATTCATACTAAACCAAGCTACCGGAAGAGCTATAACAACTGCAATCAAAATCAACTGGAAAAATCCTTTGACCAACTGATAGAAAAGATTCCAGCGGGAAGCTCCCAACACTTTACGTATTCCCATCTCTTTGGTGCGGGTGGAACAGGAAAACATGACTAATACCCAAAGTCCGAGACAGGAAATAAAGATTGCCAATCCGGTGAACGAACCGATCATCGCTCCGAAAACCTCGTCTTGCCGATATTGGTGGTCGAAGAACTGATCGAGGAAGAAATAATCAAAGCTGGAATCCGCAAAATACTGATTCCAGATCTCTTGCACTTGAGATACCAGTTCACGGGGATTTCCGGAAGCCATCACAACAGAGATATAACGCTGGGGCAACCAATCAATTTTATCTTTATGAATCAGCATGATAGGTGTATAGTTCTTGCTCAACGCCTGCTGATGATAATCTTTCACCACTCCGATAATCTGCATCGGCGCATCAGTACATTCCACTGTTACCAACTCGCCTATCGCCTCATCATTGGAAGCAAATCCCAGATTACGTACAGCTGTTTCATTAATCACCAGTTTATCGACATCATCACCATATTCTTCGGAGAAACTTCTTCCGGCTACTATCTGCAAACCGTATGCATCCGCATAATCAGGATCACAAGCCAGCATCTCATAAAGACGGTTCTGCTTCAAAGCGTCATTGGTGCGACGATTGGAAAGGAATGTGGCCACTTCTTCGCCCGGCACGGCACCGGAAAAAGTAACCCGATGGACCAGAGGAAGACGCGCGATTGCTTTTTTCATTGCTTCCAACTTGATATTCTGCCCCTCTGTATGTCCCGGAAACTTAACCACTAATGTCTGGCTGGTTTTCACTCCCAAAGATTGATTGCGCATAAAATTCAGCTGTGCAAAAACAATCAATGTAACACAAAGTAAAATCATGGAAGCTGTATACTGGACAACCACCAGTACCTGACGGGTTCGGTCGCCTGACTTGCTATGCAAAAACTTCCCTTTCAACAAGGTTATAGGTTTGCGATTCAACAAAGCCAATGCCGGATAATACCCGGAAATAAATATTCCGGCTATAAAAACGAGAACCAGCAAAATCCACCAGTAATCCATGAACCAGACAGAAAACGTAACTGTACGTCCTACCAATTGGTTGAAATGTGGAAGAACCAGTTCTATTAATCCCACAGCTAATATGAAAGCTATCAGATTCATAACCAAGGCCTCAAACAGGAATTGATAAATCAACTGTTGGCGGAAAGCTCCCACTACCCTGCGCACTCCCACTTCTTTAGCACGCTCCATCGAACGTGCTACGGTCAGATTGATATAGTTAATCCAGGCAATAGCCAGAATAGCGACAGCTGCAAAAATCAGGGCGATCATAGCAGAACGATTTCCTTTGGTTTCCGTCTCATAGCCTATCTGTGGGGTGAGATGTATATCTGCCAAGGGAATTAAAGACACGCCCCACGTCTTATTTTTCAGTGCTTCCTCTGTCTTGTATTTCTCCGCCATCACAGGAAATTCTTTTTCTATCTCCGCTTTTCTTTCCGGTGAATCGAGCAAAACATACGTATAGGCTTCATGCTTATACCAGTATTCCTGCATATATTGAGGCAGAGAGGCATAGGAAATCAGAAAATTATAATGAATGTGTGAGTTGGAGGGCATTTCTTTCATGACTCCGGTCACTTCGCACGATACTTTATCATACGTTCCGGTAAAGATCAGAATTTTGCCGATAGGGTCTTCATCTTTGAAATACTTACGGGCAATACGTTCGGTGATTACCACTTGCCGGGGCATGGAGAGACAAGTCTTTTTATCCCCTTTCAGAAGTTCGAAATCAAAAAGACGGAAGAAGCCCGGATCGGCATAGGCTATCTGATTCTCCCGTAATGTCAGTTCGCCATATTTCACAATCTGCTCCGGTTGGAGATGGGTAGCGATACGGGTATAATCTTCGATTCCGGCAAGATTCTCTTTCATGGCCGAGGCATATCCGAAAGAGCTGGTCGCCCAGTAATCGGTCAGGACTTCCCCTTCATGAAAAGTACTTTGCACCCGATAGATATGGGCATATTTCGTGTGCATTTTATCAAAGCTGAACTCAAAAGTGACATAGGTTAGCATCAGTAATGCCGATGCCATTCCGATTGCCAATCCAAAGATATTGATGAAACTGAACTTCTTCCGCTTCATCAGATTCCGATAGGCACTATTCCAGTAATTCCCTATCATACGGTTTCGTTTTTAGATGACGTTTTCTTTTCCAGCGGACGGTTGATGTTTTCGGCTACAATCTGTCCGTCCAATAGTTGGATGACCCGGTGTGCATACTTCGCATCCCGCTGTGAGTGGGTGACGATAATGATTGTGGTTCCCTGACGGTTGAGTTCGCTCAACAGTTCCATCACTTCGATGCCATTCACCGAATCCAGATTTCCGGTAGGTTCGTCGGCCAGCAGTAGTTTACATTCGGTCACTACGGCACGGGCAATGGCTACACGCTGTTGCTGTCCGCCGGATAACTGCTGGGGATAATGATTCGCACGATGTAACAGGTTGACTTTTTCGAGCACTTTATTGACTCGTTCTTTCCGTTGGAGAGTCTTCATACCCAGATAGACAAGTGGCAGTTCCACATTCTCATACACGGTCAGTTCGTCAATCAGGTTGAAACTCTGAAAGATAAAGCCCAGATTACCTTTCCGCAAAGCAGTCAACTGGTTTTCAGTCATTTTATCGACTTGCTTCCCCTCAAAAAAGTAAGAACCGGAAGTCGGAGAATCCAATGTACCGAGAATATTCAGCAAGGTGGATTTGCCGCATCCTGACGGTCCCATTATCGCTACAAATTCTCCTTGTTCCACCTGTAAGGTGACATCATTCAATGCTTTTGTCTGCACCTCTTCTGTGGTGAAAAGCATAGATAGTTTTTCTGTTTTAATCATAATAATTATTCATTATTTTAGTATTAGTTTCTCATTGTCTCCAAATAATTCATACCCGGATATGATTACTTTCTCACCCGGAGACAAACCGTCTGTCACCTCGTAATACAGTGGATTCTGCCGTCCTATCTTCACAGGGCGCCGCGTGGCAAATGTACCACTTTCATCGACAACGTACATCCATCGGCCCCCGGTAATTTGAAAGAATCCGCCACGGGGAACCAGAATAGCTTGTGCCGGATCACCCAATTGCAGGTTTATGTGATAAGTCTGTCCGGCACGGATATTCTCCGGTCGTTCGGATATAAAATTGAGGTCTGTACGAAACTGACCGTCTTTCACTTCAGGATAAGGTTTAGTCACTTCCAGTTTATAGGTTCCTCCGTCACGGGTAAAGTCGGCAGGAAGTCCGGGAAGTACCCGTTCTACGTAGTGCTCGTCTATCTGTGCCTGTACTTTAAGGTTGGAAGTGATGATTTGCCCGATATGTTCGCCGGCAGAAATAGATTGCCCGATTTGCGCATTCAGGTTTCCTACCTGTCCGTCAATCGGAGCTTTCACTTTCAGGTTTTCCAAACGCTCACGAACCAATGCCAAGCTCCGTTTCATATTACGTATATTCTCGTCAAGACTGCCTATCTGACTTTCCCGAAAAATATGATCCTGCCGGATACGTTCGTCAATAACAGCCAGTTGCTCTTTGGCTGCTATATATTCTTCCTCTGCCTGGCGATAGTCTTCACGTGCTATCAGTTGTTCGTTTACCAAACGTTTATACTGCTCATAACGGCGTTGCTTCCCGATAAGCTCTTTATTCAGGCCGATACGTTCTTGTTTCAGTTGCAGTCGTTCCTGCTCCATACTAATCCGGGTATTACGCAACTCGTTTTCCTGATAAGCAAGATCGGCTTCACTCTGCATGATACCGATATTGAGCAATGGGTTGCTAAGACGCAGAATCACATCACCGGCCTTTACCATAGCTCCCTCTTCTTTCAGGCGCTCTTCCACACGACCGCCCTCGATGGCATCCATATAGATAATCCGGCTAGGCATGACCTGACCAATCACACGGATATAATCACTGAACTCGGCCTGCTCGACAGTAGCAATTGTCAGCCGGTCTTTCTCCACTGCCATAGAAGAAGCTGTATCTCTGAAAATAAAATAGGCAATCACAGCAAGTCCGAGCATTACCCCACCGACCCAATAAAGACGTTTGCGATTGATGCCGGGTTTTCGTTCAATAAGTGTATCCATAATGGTTTATAAAAAAGTTCCTTGTCGATAATATTTTTCTAGTTTCATCATCATTTCTATTTGCAAGCGTACACGAACCAGTTCTGCTTTGGCAGCAATAAACCGGTTACGGGCTTCCATCAGTTGAAAGACGGAAATCAATCCCTCTTCCCATTTCCGTTCGGATTCTTTCAGTACCAGTGTTTCAGCGTCAAGTTGTGATAATGCCTGCTGATGTTCACTATATCCGGTGTGAAGAGAAAGGAGTGTTTGCTCAATATCCGTATATAATTGTTGTTTTTCAAGTTCTTCTTCGTTTTTGAGCCGATACATATTCAATTTCAGCTTGCGCTGATTGGTCAAACGTTGCAAACCGCTTAGCAGGGGAAAGGAGATGCCAACACCCACATATTTTCCTATATTATCACGCAATTGTCTGGCCGAGAAAGCTGTATTATAATAATTGGAACCGACGGTGAAACGAGCAAAGACAGAGGGTGAGAAAGCTCCTCCCGCTATCGCATACTCTTTATGAGCTGCTTTTTGTTTCAAATCAATCATACGTATGGAGGGCAATATTTCGATAGATTGTGCGTATAGAGTTTCCACAGTCGAAACAGAATATGGTGGTAATTGGGATGCTGTAATCGTATCCAGAATAGCGAGTGTGTCGCCCGGCTGGATATTCATTAATTGTTTCAGATGTAATAAAGCGATCCGACTGCTATTTTCGCGCGACTGATAACGATAAATATCTCCCTCCCGGCGTGCTTTCACCTCCTGTAAATCGGAAGCTGATTTCAATCCCAGTTCCACGAAGACCTCTGTCTGTTTCAAATACCTTTCGCTCAACCGGCTTTGTTCCAAAGCAAGATCGAGCAATTTTCTCTCCAGAATCAGTTTGTAATAAGCATCCGTCACCTGATAGGCCAGTTCATTCTGTTTCTCTTTCAGCTCCCATTCACTACGTTCTTTGTTCATTTTCCGGAAACGCACCTGATTGATACGCGAAAAGCCTTCAAATAAGGAAAGTGTCATATCGAGTCCCACCGTTCCCTCTTCAAAAGATTCACTGGTATACCCATTGGTGTCAGGATCCAGCGAACGTCCGAATCGTTTGCCTGTTTCCGCATTAACCACTATGTGCGGCAGGAAAGCACCGACAGAAGCTATATAATCCGCTTTCGTTTCCTTTATGCCGATAACTCCGTTACGTACAGCCGGATTCTGTTTATAAGCCAAACGAATGCAATCGTCCAAACTCATAGCGGATTGGGCTAGCAGGAAAACCGGCACTGAAAGCAATAGTAGTAAAAGAAATCTTTTCATCCTTTATAATATATGATTGTGTGATAGCAGGATGATAAAAGCAAATGCAATGCCACAAATCATAAATAATTGATTATAAAACAAATAGAAATTACATAATTCTTCCACCGTCCAAAAATTAAACGCCCTAACGTCCAATAATTGGACATTACCGAGAGAATCCCTCTATTCTACCCTATTCTAACTCGTTCTGACTCATTCCAGCATAAACTTTGTATGAAAACGTCTAATTATTGGACACTCCCTTGCAAAGAAAATCAAAAACAGATACCTTTACCCGGAAACTTTAAAGGAACATTCAACGGACAGAGCCCCCAATCTTGCGTATGGAAACAGGAACGATTTTAATTGTAGACGACAATAAGAGTGTATTAGCCTCACTGGAGTTATTACTCGAGAATGTGTTCAGCACAGTCCGCACAGCTGCCAATCCTAATCAAATCACGACCATCTTATCTACCACTCCGATTGATATTGTGATTCTGGATATGAACTTTTCAGCAGGAATCAACAATGGTAACGAGGGACTGTACTGGCTGAAACATATCCATGAAATCCGCCCTTCACTGCCCGTTATTATGCTAACCGCCTACGGTGATGTAGAATTAGCCGTTAAAGCACTGAAGAATGGTGCAACAGATTTTCTACTAAAACCATGGGATAACCACATACTGATACAGAAAATAAAGGAAGCCTATCAAAACAATCGTCCAACCCATCATAAAAACTCTCCCAAATCAACCCAGAAAGCATCCGGTGATGAAAATCTGAATAAGTCAGAAATGTTGATCGGTCATTCCCCTGCAATGCTACAGCTAATTAAGGTAGTTACTAAAGTCGCCAAAACCGATGCCAATATCCTGATAACCGGAGAAAACGGAACAGGAAAAGAGATGTTAGCCAGGGAAATACATCGCTTATCTTCACGAAACACCCGTCAGTTACTTAGTGTCGATATGGGGGCTATCAGCGAATCGCTCTTTGAGAGTGAACTCTTCGGACACGAACGTGGAGCGTTTACTGATGCTTATGAAAGCCGTCCGGGTAAATTCGAAGCCGCCAATGGTGGTTCGCTTTTTATGGATGAAATCGGAAATCTCCCTCTTGCATTGCAGGCCAAACTACTGACTGTACTACAAAACCGAAATATCACCCGAATCGGAAGCAACAAAGTGATTCCCGTTGATATCCGACTCATCTCCGCCACCAACAAAGACATACCGGAGATGATTAAAGAAGGTTTGTTCCGCGAAGACTTATTCTATCGCATCAATACCATCCATCTGGAAATTCCCCCTTTGAGAGAACGGGGAGATGATCTATTATTATTCATCGATGCTTTTCTTCATCGCTTCGCTTCCAAATATCAACGACCGGAAATGCGAATGCATGAGCAAACGATTGAAAAGCTACGCTCCTATCATTGGCCGGGCAATATCCGGGAACTGCAACACACCATCGAAAAGGCGGTTATTTTATGCGAAAGCAACGTGATACGTCCTAAAGATATTCTGGTGAAACAGACTTGGAAACCACAGACAGTCCAAGCGGTGCCCAATCTGGAAGAAGTGGAACGACAAGCCATCGAGACGGCCATCTTGCAAAATAATGGAAACCTGACTGCTGCGGCCGAACAACTTGGTATCAGCCGACAAACGCTCTACAATAAACTGAAACGATTTAAGCCCTAAGCCGTATGCTATTCAGCCGACATATATATTGGACCACATTAGGACATATCCTATTTATTCTTGCTACCGCAGGAACAGGTCTATGGCTCATTATTTCCCAACAAGGAGTGGTAATAGGGATATTACTGGTTATCTGCTCCTTGTTTCAGATTGGAAGATTAGTGAATAAGCTAAACTCTTTCAACCAAAAATTACGCCTTTTCTTCGATGCGATAGAAGACAAAGACAATATGCTCTATTTCCCCGAAAACAATGTCAGCCGGGAACAGGAAATGCTGAATCGTTCACTCAACCGTATCAATGCCCTGCTCATCCGAACTCAAGCTGAATATTCAAAGCAGGAACATTTCTACCGTTCGCTATTGGAAGAAGTCCCTAGCGGTGTGTTGGCATGGGATTCTTCCGGAAAAATAATGATGGCCAACAGTGCCGCACTGACTTTATTGGGATGCCAGCAACTAGCCCAATACGACCAACTGAAACCTATCCTGCAGGAAAAAGAGAAGAAAGAACGACTTAGTCTGTCTCAAAACCAGATGAAATTACAGAACGAAACTATTACCATCTTATCCATCAAGGATATCAGCAATGAACTGAATGATAAAGAGAGTGAATCATGGAACAAGCTAAGCCACGTGCTTACCCACGAAATCATGAATACCATTGCTCCCATCATCTCCCTGTCGCAAACATTATCCGCATATCCGGACAACAGCGAAAAAACACTTCGCGGACTTCATATCATCCAGGCACAAAGTGAACGCCTGCTGGAATTTACCGAATCTTTCCGTCGTCTCTCCTATCTGCCCCAACCGGAAAGGAAACGGTTTTCACTAACAGCCCTCCTGCAAAATCTGCAAGAACTCCTGTCTACCGATTTTCAGGAAAATCAGATTCATTTCACACTTACCTGTCAGCCGGAATTCATCGACATGGATGGAGACGAGAACCAGCTATCCCAAGTCCTGCTCAATCTCCTTAGAAACTCCATTCAGGCGTTAGACGGAAGAACAGACGGAGCAATCGAAATTTATGCATATCGGGACGAGCATATATCTATCGACGTCACAGACAATGGTCCCGGTATCCCCGATGAACTGCAGGAAAAAATATTCATTCCGTTCTTCACCACCAAATCCGAAGGAACCGGTATCGGATTAAGTCTCTGCCGACAAATCATCCGTAACCACAACGGTCATTTGTCTATTTTGGAAAGCCGTCCCGGTAAAACAATTTTTCATATCGACATTTCACTGTAAAACAAACCTTTCACGGCCTTCGAGTGTTTATTATCATATAAACGAATTTTACACGATATGAGCACCAAAGAACAATACTGGAAATATTCCCTCATTGTCATCATCCTGTTTATGGGAGTCATCATCTTCCGCCAAATCACTCCTTTTCTGGGGGGATTGCTGGGAGCACTCACCATCTACATTCTTGTACGCGGACAGATGAATCATCTGGTAGAAAAACGAAAGCTGAAACGAAGCATCAGCGCACTGTTGATTACCGCAGAAACGATTTTCGTCTTTCTTATCCCTTTGGGATTGACTGTCTGGATGGTGGCAAACAAGTTACAGGATATCAATCTGGATCCACAGACCTATATTGCACCTATTCAACAGGTAGCAGAATTCATCAAAGAGAAAACAGGATACGATGTATTGGGAAAAGATACGCTGTCATTCATCATGTCCATACTTCCCCGTATCGGACAAATTATAATGGAAAGCATCAGCAGCCTTGCCATCAACCTGTTCGTCATGATCTTTGTGCTTTACTTCATGCTGATTGGAGGAAAAAAGATGGAAGCTTATGTCAATGACATTCTGCCATTTAATGAAACCAATACGCAGGAAGTCATTCACGAAATCAATATGATTGTCCGTTCCAATGCTATCGGCATTCCCTTACTGGCTATCATTCAGGGAGGCGTGGCTATGATAGGCTATCTGCTTTTCGGAGCACCCAACATACTGATGCTGGGATTCCTGACCTGCTTTGCAACCATCATTCCGATGGTAGGTACGGCATTGGTATGGTTTCCTGTAGCCGCTTATCTTGCCATCAGCGGAGACTGGTTCAACGCCATCGGGCTTTTTGGCTATGGAGCTATCGTCGTATCGCAATCGGACAACCTTATCCGGTTCATCCTTCAAAAGAAGATGGCGGATACACATCCGCTTATCACTATTTTCGGAGTAGTCATCGGCCTGCCGATATTCGGGTTTATGGGAGTCATCTTCGGTCCGTTGCTGCTTTCATTATTCTTTCTTTTTGTGGATATGTTCAAGAAAGAATATCTCGACTTGCGAAATAACCTCCCATCGAGATGACGAAACTACCGAAAAATTGTGTACTTTTGCGGCTGTAAAAACGACACTAAAATTTGATGGAAACATTTACATTCAATACTGTCGAACTGATTCTTTTATCGGTGGCAGGTATTCTTTTTATCATCCAGCTCATTTATTATTTCGGCCTGTACAATCGAATACATGTCCACAATAAAGCTGTAGGCAAAGAAGAGGTGCATTTCATACGAGAACTGCCTCCACTTTCCGTGATTCTCCGTGCACGCAATGAGGCTGAAAATCTTCGTAAAATTCTACCTGCCATTCTGGAACAGGACTATCCACAATTTGAAGTGATTGTCATCAATGATGCTTCCACAGATGATACCGAGGATATACTGGGAGTGATGGAAGAAAAATATCCTCATCTTTATCATAGTTTTACGCCCGAAAGTGCACGCTATATCAGTCATAAGAAACTGGCTCTAACGTTAGGCATCAAAGCCAGCAAACATGACTGGCTCGTATTTACGGAAACAAACTGTATGCCCGCCAGCAACCAGTGGCTAAAACTGATGGCACGTAATTTCACTCCGCAGACCCAAATTGTGTTGGGATATAGCGGATACGACCGCACAAAGGGATGGTTGCACAAACGTACTGCATTCGATACTTTGTTCCAGTCTTTGCGCTATCTGGGATTCGCGCTAGCCGGAAAACCTTATATCGGTATCGGACGCAACCTGGCTTACCGGAAAGAACTATTCTTTCAACAGAAAGGTTTCTCCAAATACCTGAATCTGCAACGTGGAGAAGATGATTTATTCATTAATGAACTAGCTACCTCCGCCAACACCCGTGTTGAAACAGACTTCAACGCTACCACACGGATACAGCCCGTATATCGCTACAAAGATTGGAAAGAAGAAAAGGTTAGTTATATGGCTACTGCCAGATTCTACCACGGAATACAGCGTTACCTCCTGGGATTTGAGACATTCTCCCGTTTGTTATTCTATATTGCCTGTATAGCAGGTATCGTATTCGGGATACTTAATTTCCACTGGCTAGTAGCAGGCATCGCATTCCTGATGTGGTTACTGCGCTTTACAGTACAAGCTGTCATTATCAACCGCACGGCAAAAGAAATGGGTGGAGGACGAAAATACTATTTCTCGTTACCTGTTTTCGACCTTATCCAACCTGTACAGTCATTGAAGTTCAAACTCTGCCGTTTCTTCCGGGGAAAAGGAGATTTCATGAGAAGATAAACCGGATTTCGTGAGAAGACAGACTTATTGTTAAATCAATCGCTGCATATAAATAGCATCCGAACCATCGTGATAATAGCATGGCTTTATTCCTGTTGGAATAAAGCCATTTTTCATATATAGCCCGATAGCGGAAGTATTGGTCACTTTCACTTCAAGCGTAATCTTTGCAGCCTTACATTCACCGGCCGTCTGAATCGTCTGGTCCATCAATACCTGCCCCAGTCCTCTTCCTCTATAATCCGGATGAACAGCTATCGAATAGATTCTTAAATAGCGAGTTCCCCCATGAAATAACAGGGAGACATAAGCGATCACCCTATCCGCCTCCATCATCACATAGAAAGTTCCTTTCGAACGGCTTATCAGATAGGCAAACTGCTCTATTGAAAAACTGTCTTCCCGGAAACACTCCCACTCTATTTCCAAAATAGCGGGAATGTCTGCCTGCTGTGCTTTACGGACGATTATCGGCTCCATAATCAATAATGTTTTGTTTCTAGCACTTGTTCAAAGTGATTCAACAAGCGGTAATACATTTCATCACCGATAATGGCATCTTCCAGTCCATGATCGATACTCGGATTATCATTGATTTCAATTACATAAGCCTTATCATCCACCATTTTCAGATCGACTCCATACAACCCTTTTCCTATCAGATTGGCAGCCTTTACAGCTGTATCCAATACCACACGAGGCACCTGATAAATAGGAATCGTATCTACCAATCCACAACGGCTTCTGCCCGAATCATAGTGACAGTAAATTTGCCAATGTCCTTTCGCCATATAATATTTGCAGGCATAGAGCGGTACACCGTTCAATAGACCGACACGCCAGTCAAACTCCGTTGGAGTAAATGCCTGTGCCAACAAGATAGCCGATTTTTCAAACAGTATCTTCAGACTGGCTTGCAGTTCTTCTTCGTTCGACACCTTTTTCATACCAATGGAATAAGAGCCATCCGGTATTTTCAGGATAAAAGGAGCGCCCACCTGTTCGCTTATCTGTTCGAACGAATGATGGCTGGATTGAAAAATCAATGTAGACTTGGGAGCAGATATCTTTTCCTTCTCAAAAAGTTCTTTCAGATACACTTTGTTCGTACACCGGATGATAGACAACGGATCGTCAATGACAGCCATTCCGTTTTGTGCAGCCAACTGTGACAAATGGAATGTATAATGATTGAGCGAAGTTGTAGTACGAATAAACAAGGCATCAAATTCGAGCAAACGGATAGCATCATCTTCGGTTATCATCTCCACATGGATGTTCATTTTCTTAGCTACCTCAGTCAATTTGTGCAGAGCACCTTTATTGCTGGGAGGAAATTTCTCCTGTGGATCGACCAATACAGCGAGACTGTAACGGGAAGCCTTTGCCGACTTCGGTGCACGCCATATTTTCTTGTTAAAGTTATCCAGCGTATTGGCAAAGAAATCCTGCTCTGCATCATTAAGCTGATTCAGGGGAAGAAAATGAATGCCCTCGATCTGATTTCTGGGATGAGTATTCAAAGCCACTCTTAACAATGGGCAAGGGTAATTCTCGAAAATAAAACGCGCAATCCGTTCCAGACCTTTTTCCCGGCATTTGCCAAAGTAAATATTCAGGTACCAGATATCATCCTTGATGTCATTCTTCTGTATCCATTGATAACAAAGGGCTTGCAGACTACGGTCCATCCGCACCCCCGTTCCAACCTCCATTTTGTTGATGATATCAACATCCGGAATGACTTTCTGTCCTCTCGTTTGGGCTAGCAGCGAACAGTAATACCCTTCAGAGTTATAGCTGTAATCATTGCTAAGATTAATAACTAACTTCCGGTCTTTCTCCACCGGCTTGTTTTTTAGATAGTCGGAAACAGTCAGGACACTACTTGTCTCATAATACGGTTTCCAGTCATCCAGATTATCCAACAGGATTAACACATTATTCATAATGGTTAAAAATTAAACCTACAAGAGGATATTAAGTAAATTGGGCGCAAATATAGACATATTATTCACTCCACATCACGCAACGGACTAAATTATTTTTGCAGTAGAAAACAGGTAGAAAAAAAGAGGATTATTCGTATCTCATGGAGCTTGCCGGATTGATCTTAGTGATTAAAAAAGAGGGGCCAATCAACATCAATACAGAAGCAAACAAAGTACCCAAATTAATCAAGATAAAAAGTAAAACATTAAAAGATACCGGGACAGTATCTACATAATAAGTCTCCGGATCAAGTTTGAAAAGTCCGAATTGAGATTGAAGAATACAGAATGCCAAACCAATGGCATTGCCCCAGAGCATGCCTTTGCCAATCAGAAAGACTGCAAACCAAAGAAAGGTTCTGCGAATCGTGAAATTATTGGCTCCTAATGCTTTTAAAATCCCAATCATATTGGTGCGTTCGATGATAATAATCAGTAAACCGGAAATCATGGTGAAGCCGGCAACTCCTATCATCAAAATCAGAATCACCCATACGTTCAAATCCAATAAATCAAGCCAGGCAAAGATTTGAGGATTCAGTTGTTCGATGTTACGCACATAATACACACCTCCCAGTTCATCTTGCCTGTTGTCAATATCAGTTGCGATCTCATAGGTTATATCTTCCAGTTTATCATAATCTTTCACCTGTAATTCCACACCGGTCACCTGTTCCGGTTGCCAACCGTTCAAGCGATTCACCAGATTGAGATCCGTCAGTAAAAAGAGGTTGTCGTATTCGGAGAAGTTCGTCTGATAAATTCCGGCAATCGTCAGGCGACGAGCACGAATATCATCCTGTATATAATAGGTATATATCTTATCTCCCAGTTTCAACTTCATTTTAGTTGCCAACGCTTTCGAGATAAGCACTTGATTGGTAGATACTGAATCACTGAAAACAGGAATCTCCCCTTCTACCAAATACTCTTTTATAAAATGGGGGTCGAACTCCGGACCTACCCCTTTTAACACCATTCCTTGAAAAGCGTCATCGGTCTTAATCATACCCGGTTTAGTAGAGAAACGCTGCACATGGCTTATCTCCGGATAATCAGCAAGAGCAGTCATCATACTGTCTCCTACCACAATCGGATGGGTTTCGTAAGAACTGACCGCATCCAGATTAGTTATCTGAATATGCGACCCGAATCCTATGACTTTATTTCTCACCTCACTTTTAAACCCGATAACTACCGCCACCGCAATAATCATCACAGCCAAGCCAATAGCAATACCCGCCATGGCAATGAGGACCGCAGGACGTGACACCTGCTTTCCGCCATCGCTTTCACGATAGATACGCCGGGCTATGAAAAGTGATAAAGACATTTGTTTAAGTATTAGGTATTAAGTATTAAGTGTAGCAGCAACAAACACCCCAGAAACTACGGTTAATACTTAATACTAGAATTTATTCCGTTCTTCCCGGATACACTTCCAAAGCCTTCTGCAAGACAAAAAGTGCACGGGTTAAATCTTCTTTTTTCAATACGTAAGCAATACGAACCTCGTTGATTCCAGATCCCGGAGTGGTATAGAAACCGGAAGCCGGAGCCATGAATACAGTCTGACCTTCATACTCAAAATCAGAAAGACACCATGCGCAGAACTTATCGGAGTCATCTACCGGAAGTTTGGCCACTGTATAGAAAGCTCCCATCGGAATGGGCGAATAAACGCCGGGAATACGGTTCAAACCGTCAATCAAACATTTACGACGTTCTACATACTCATCATACGTTTCGCGTGAATATTCTTCCGGAGCATCCAAAGAAGCTTCTGCAGCAATCTGTCCAATCAACGGAGGACTCAAACGAGCCTGACAGAACTTCATAACAGCATCGCGTATCTCCTTGTTTTTGGTAATCAACGCACCAATGCGGATACCACATTCGGAATATCGTTTGGATACCGAATCAATCAGTACCACATTATTTTCAATACCTTCCAGATGGCAGGCAGAAATATAAGGAGAACCGGTATATATGAACTCACGATATACTTCATCAGAGAAAAGGAATAAATCGTACTTCTTTACCAAGTCACGAATCTGATTCATTTCACGACGTGTATACAAATAACCGGTAGGATTGTTTGGGTTACAAATAAGAATCGCTTTCGTACGTTCATTAATCAGTTCTTCAAACTTCTCTACTTTCGGAAGAGAAAAACCTTCTTCAATGGTCGTAGCAATAGTACGAATCTTAGCCCCGGCAGAGATTGCAAATGCCATATAGTTAGCGTATGCAGGTTCCGGAACGATAATTTCATCTCCCGGATTCAGGCAGGAAAGGAAGGAAAAAAGCACGGCTTCCGAACCTCCTGATGTAATGATTATATCGTCTGCTGTAAGGTTGATATTGAACTTTGCATAATATCCCACTAATTTTTCGCGATAGCTACGATAACCTGCACTGGGGCTATATTCCAGCACTTTACGATCAATATTGCGTATCGCGTCAATCGCGGCCTGAGGAGTGGGCAGATCAGGCTGTCCGATGTTCAGGTGAAACACATGGACTCCGCGTTGCTTGGCAGCGTCTGCCAAAGGAGCCAGTTTTCTGATAGGAGATGCAGGCATCTCGTTTCCGCGAATGGATATGGTTGGCATAATTTTAACTACAAATTACTAATTACTATTTACTTTTTCTACTTGGAGCTGCAAATGTACGCAATAATTTGAATACAGAGACATAAAAACTTTAAAAACCTTAGCAAGGTTAAAATCGTTATGGTAAATTGAAAAGAAAGCTATACATTTGTCATACGGAAAACTTAAAACAATATCATAATGACCATACACCTTATCTCATTCGCTTCAATACTTCACAAACAAGTCTCGCTACGTAGCTCGCACGAAGCTATTTTGAGCGAGATTGAAAAATATTATACTGTAAAGTTCGTCGACCATCAAGATATGGACAAACTTAGTAGTGACGATTTCAAAATCATTTTCGTCGCTACCGGTGGGGTGGAAAGACTGGTCATACAGCATTTCGAAAACCTCCCTCGCCCCGCCATTTTACTGGCAGACGGCATGCAGAATTCTCTTGCTGCCGCACTGGAAATTTCCACCTGGTTACGGGGACGCGGAATGAAAAGTGAAATTCTGCACGGTGAATTACCGGCTATCATCTTACGTATCCATACACTTTATAATAATTTCCAGGCACAACGTTCCTTGTTCGGCAAACGTATCGGAGTCATTGGAAGTCCTTCTTCCTGGTTAGTTGCCAGTAACGTAGACTACTTGTTGGCAAAACGTCGTTGGGGAATCGAATATGTAGATATTCCATTGGAACGGATTTATGAACAATTTAAACACATTACGGATGACCAAGTCGGAGCATCATGCGCAGCTGTAGCATCACAAGCTCTTGCCTGCCGCGAAGGAACTCCCGAAGATTTAATCAAAGCGATGCGATTATACCGGGCAATCAAAAAGGTCTGTCAGGAAGAAAATCTGGAAGCGCTGACATTAAACTGCTTTAAACTGATTGAACAAATCGACACTACCGGATGCGTGGCATTATCTTTATTGAATGATGACGGGATAATAGCAGGTTGTGAAGGAGATCTTCAATCTGTATTTACGCTATTAGCAGTTAAAGCACTTACGGGTAAAGACGGATTTATGGCAAATCCTTCCATGATTAATTCCCGTACGAATGAACTGATATTGGCACATTGCACCGTAGGTCTCAAACAAACGGAGAGATATATTATCCGCAATCACTTTGAAACAGAAAAAGGAATTGCCATACAAGGGCTACTTCCGACGGGGGATGTAACGATCATAAAATGTGGCGGTGAATGTCTGGATGAATATTACTTGTCTACAGGAACATTGACTGAAAACACTAATTATATTAATATGTGCCGTACACAAGTGCGCATCCGCATGAATACTCCGGCCGAATACTTCTTAAAGAATCCACTGGGAAATCATCATATTATGCTTCATGGTAACTATGAAGATACGTTGAACGAGTTTTTCCAGGCAAATGCTTGCAAGAGGATGGAATAAAGGCATCTATAAAAAACGAAAGATTTATGATAGGAGAAATTACATGTGCTATAAATAGAGTTGAAGAGCAAATAGAGCAGCTCTTTGACGAAAAAGAGGAGTTTATCATGGCCTATGAAGATGCGCTACCTAGAACTATGTATCTGAAGAAGTTGACTGAAATTGATTCACGAATAGACGAGCTAAAGAAAACGTTGATTTCGTTGAATGAAGAGAAACAAGAGATCCTGGATATGGAATAACTTATCCTATGGGAATATCTTCCCATTTCCCCCCATGCCATTCTACCACCGAAGTAAAACCTGCTTTCTTCAAAGCGGCTAACCCTTCGAAGCGGGCATTGTTTATTCTTTCAGGGTAGTGCGCATCACTATTCACCTGTACCCGAATACCCAATTCTTTCAGGAAAGGGAAATAACGTTCATTCGGATAGAATGTACCCAGCTCATGATAAGACTTGGTATTGATTTCCACCATATAACCACGTGCGGCAATCACCGCGAAGTAATCGCGGACCAACGTGTCATACCATGCTTCATCAAGCAAACCCGGACGATAACAGGAAGCGTTATAATGCATCTTGTCAGCATGGCCGACAATATCAAATCCTCCCAGCTCTACCATACGGAGCAGGTTCTTATAATAAAGGTGGACAACAGAATCCAAGTCACCATCGAAGTGCCTGTCTACCAATTGACGGAAAAGATCTGCCGGGGTATCAATATCTACGATTTTCCCTTCTGGAGAATACAACATATGCACAGAACCTATCCGGTAGTCAAGTGGTAGTTTTTGAAAACAAGGCAAAGAGGGATTGTTTTCTTCATTCAGGTAGTCAATTTCGAGACCGATGGCAAGCTCTATCTTACCTGCATATTTCTTTTTCAGACGAGAGAATTCGGAAAGGTAATCTTCCATTCTATCCCACTCCATCGTCCATGCGGTAGAAAATGATAGTGGAGCATGAGAAGAAATGCCATAAGAAGTAAACCCTTCGCTGATAGCAAAACGAATAAAATCGTCCATATTGGCTCGTCCGTCGCAATACAGGCAGTGGCTATGATAATTGGTTAGGTTTGTCATACTAGGTTATATTGTCTGGGGGTATATTATCATTATTTGGTTATCCGGGAATATAATAAACTATACTTGTGCCATCGAAGTGGCACAAAGGTGCCAATATAGTGGCACGAATCAGCCTTCTATTTCGCTAAGTTCCAACCAACGCATTGTCTTTTCGTCAATCATATCATTGACTTCGGGCAAACGTTTTGACTTTTCAGTCAATTCGTCAACGGAAAGTGTGCCGCTACAAAGAAGTTCCTCAATTTGTGTTTTTTCAGCTTCCAGTTCGGCGATTTCTTTTTCCAGTTGCTCGAATTCACGCTTTTCCTTGAAGCTCATCTTACGTTTGTCGTTCAGGCGGACACGGGCGGTCTTTTCTTCCTGCGGCTTCTCCGCTTCTTTCTCTTTTTGTTCTTTCGCCTCTTTCCAGTCACGATAATCACTATAATTTCCGGGGAAGTCACGGATATCTCCCTGCCCGTTGAATACCATCAGGTGATCTACTACTTTATCCATAAAGTAACGGTCATGGGAAACGACAATCACACAGCCTTTGAAGTTTTGGAGATATTCTTCGAGCACATTCAGCGTGATAATATCGAGGTCATTGGTAGGCTCGTCCAATACTAGAAAGTTAGGATTACGCATCAGGATGGTACAAAGGTAAAGACGGCGACGCTCTCCCCCACTCAATTTATAGACATAGCTATGCTGGGTTTCAGGAGTAAACAGGAAATGCTGCAGAAATTGAGAAGCAGTCAGCTTCTTTCCATTGCCCAATTCGATGACTTCGGCAATATCCTGTATCACATCAATCACTTTCATCTGTTCGTCAAACTGAAGTCCGTCCTGCGAATAATAACCGAAACGAACTGTTTCGCCAATATCCACTGTTCCGCTATCAGGCTTGACTTGTCCCATCAATATCTTGATAAAAGTAGATTTTCCGGTTCCGTTATTTCCTACAATTCCCATCTTCTCATAACGAGAGAAGATATAAGAGAAATCATCCAGAATCTTCAGATCTCCGAAACTCTTGAAAAGATGGTCGGCTTCGAATATCTTGCTTCCGATATACGATGCTTTCACTTCCAGCTTTACATTATCAGTATTAAAACGCTGCTTCGCAACCTTTTCCAATTCGTAGAAAGCATCTTCCCGGTAACGAGCCTTATGTCCGCGTGCCTGCGGCATCCGGCGCATCCAGTCGAGTTCTGTACGATACAGATTATTGGCACGCTCTATTTCCACGCTCTTAGATTCAATACGTTCCTGACGCTTTTCGAGATAATAGCTGTAGTTACCTTTATATTGGTAGATTTGTTGATTGTCTATTTCGATAATCTCGGAGCAAACACGATCAAGGAAGTAACGGTCGTGAGTCACCATCAGCAGGCTAAGGTTGGTACGACGCAGGTAATCTTCCAACCATTCGGTCATATCCAAGTCCAGATGGTTGGTCGGCTCATCAAGGATTAACAGGTCCGGTTCGGTAATCAAAGCATTTGCCAAAGCAACACGCTTCAGCTGTCCGCCGGACAGTTGCTTCACTTTCTGATCGAAATTACGGATTTTAAGTTGTGAAAGGATTTGCTTGGCTTTCTGTTCATACTCCCAAGCTTTCTCCTGATCCATACGTGCCAAGAGGTTTTCCAATCCCGGATGACCTTCGGTTTCCATGCAGCGTTCGTACTCCTTTATCAATTCCACCGTGCTGTTACCATGATGGAAACAGGCTTCGAGCACTGTCAGTTCTTCGGGATATTGCGGATCCTGTTCCAGGTAATCCACCCGAAGATCACGACGAAAAACAATATTACCGCTATCATAACCTTCCTTTCCGGCAATGATATTCAGTAAGGTAGTCTTTCCACTACCGTTCTTTGCTATTAATCCTACCCGCTGACCTTCGGCAATGCCCAAAGATACATTTTCAAAAAGAACCAAGTCACCGAAAGACTTGGTCAGGTTATCTATCTGTAAATAAGGTACTGCCATTTTAATCCAAACACTTCTTATATTCTTCTATTACATTGCAAGGCTCTCCCGCCTTTACTTTACTCCAAACGAGCTTCATCGGGTCGATGGTCCGATCTTTATATTGGAGAACAGGAGCTTCCCGGTTGCCGTCAATCAACGTTTTCCATTCCATGCCATCCACTTCATTTGCCAGAATTGCACAAACAGTGATACCAATAGCCAACCATTCCTCTTTCTTTTTCAAACCAATCTTACCGCTGTCAATCACTTGTTGAAGTTTCTCCAAGTCCTCTTCTATTCCTTGAAAATCCTTTTTCAGTTCCTGCTTCACAGTAGATACCACCCATTCATATCCCTCATTAATCAAATAAATTTCAGAAAGACGTACAGGAATCAATTCAGCAGGATACTTCTGCCCTTCTTTACGTACCTCCAAAGTAGCGATTACATCTTCCGCCTCCTTCACAACTCCACCTTTAGGCACGGTGAAAGAACATTCAAAAGCAATATCGTCAACGCCTGTAATCCACAAATGGGAAGTATAATAAGTTCCCTCCTCCTGAAACATTTCTTTACTATACGCACATTCCCACGTTCCGACTTTCACCAATGAAGCCGAATCGTTCTCTTTCAGTTCCTGCCGGATGGCATCTTTGCCATAACCGGCTTTTCCTTTAAATGCGGATATACGAAAATTCCCCGTCCATACATCGGGATTATAGAAAAGAAAAGAGCCTTCGCCATCTTCAAACTCATTCCAGTCTGATGGATAGTTCATAGAAAACCATGCTCCGGGAGAGATAAATTTCTTGCCTTGCATCCTTTTACTTTAAAATGATTACTTGGCAAAAGTACGAATTAAATACGAATTACAAAACATCATTTCCCTATTGGCTGTATTTTCCTCCGCACATCTTTAGAAATCTCCAGAAACATATAATTCAATTTCCCGGAATGAATACCTTCTTCGTTCTCCTTATACTTCTTATTAGCATATTGCTTCGATTTCTCGAAAGTCAATAGCGACATTTCATTCTGCGACTTGCCTACCATTGTGGAGTCCAGCTGTTCATCCGGGAAAAAGTCATCCAGATCGACATCACCAATCATTGTTGTTTCTAGGAAGTTCTTATCAGTATGTGAATTATCGGTATAATACCCCACAAACATGTGTCCCGGCGTACGTACCAGAATAGGATCGATATTTATAGCCCGAAGCAGTGATGCAAACAGTACGCTACCGTCCACACAATTAATCTGCGAAGATTCCAGTGCATCATCAAACGTACGAACCCGCTGCGAGAAAACAACATTACTCGAAAGGCTGGTGTTGGAAACAGAACTGTAACGGAATTTGCGTTTCTGCAATATATTCCAGAGAGCATACACCTGCTTGTCCACCGCCCCTTTAGCCTTACTCTGATAGCCTAAGAAGCGATTGACAATACGAGTATTCAGTGCTTCGCGAAGCAACTGGTCAATCATAGGATTCTCTTCATTGACATAGGCAGCAAAGAAAATACTTGTATCATGGAATTTGGTTCCATTCGATACATACCCCAACAGACATTCATTGATACTGCGCACAGAGAATGTACGCACCCGTTGCCCCAGATCTTTTCCATTCATCTCGACAGTAATAGCCACACTTACCGGTTCTGCCTGCACCTCATTTTTCAGAGCTTCATAGTTCCAGATGATATCAGGATAAATCGTATATTCCGTTCGAGGCTTGTTTAGTACAAATTCCGACACCGAACGGGAGAAAAAAGGCGTTTCAGCCACTTCAATCCGTACCCGGCTATAGGCTGTCTTCGACTTCACCCGAACAGCAATACACGATTTCGGATTCCCCAAATAATTAGAATCCGACGGAACAATCACCTGCGCATCAGTAGTGGCAACAGACAAAATCGCTGAAGGAAATATATTTCCGCCCAGATCATCCACAATTTCAAAACCGGAATTGAATGAAGTATATTTAAACACAGACATACCGCCAAGGAGAATTAACAGTACCACCACCGATCCTATTATTTCCTTCCGATGCCGTTTTAAGTCAATTTTTATCATTATTTGTAGTTTCTATAATCAAACGTTTCTATTGTATCTCGCTAACAAAGATAACAAATAGTGAGCGGTTTTTCCTCTTACAATCAACAAAAACTTCCATATTCCTCATCAATTCTCGGAATTCCCGGAATGTAACACGATTGTAACGTCTGTTTCATCTGCCCGTAACAAAGTCTCCTCATCTTTGCAAAGGATAAAATAAAAACGTAACTTTGTCATATCACATTAATACATACATCTTATGAACGATTACCGTATTCTAGTTGTCGACGATGAAGAAGACCTCTGTGAGATTCTGAAATTCAATCTTGAAAACGAAGGTTATGAAGTTGATACTGCAAACTCTGCTGAAGAAGCAATGAAGATGGACATCAGCAGCTATCACTTGATTCTCCTCGATGTGATGATGGGAGAAATCTCCGGATTCAAAATGGCGAACATCCTGAAAAAAGACAAGAAAACAGCTAAAGTGCCTATTATCTTTATCACAGCAAAAGATACCGAAAACGATACTGTGACCGGATTCAACCTGGGAGCAGACGATTATATTTCAAAACCTTTCTCGCTGCGTGAAGTCATCGCCCGTGTGAAAGCCGTATTAAGACGCACAGTGACAACGGAAACGGAAAGAGTCCCCGAACGTCTTACTTATCAGTCGCTCGTTATTGACATCACAAAGAAAAAAGTAAGTATCGACGATGAAGAAGTGCCATTGACCAAAAAAGAATTTGAGATCTTGCTTCTGCTGGTACAGAATAAAGGACGTGTATTTTCCCGTGAAGACATCCTGGCCCGCATCTGGAGTGACGAAGTGTACGTGCTCGACCGTACTATCGACGTAAACATCACCCGTCTACGTAAAAAGATTGGGGTATACGGCAAATGCATTGTCACCCGTCTCGGATATGGATACTGTTTTGAAGCTGAATAAATAATTATGCCGAATTAAATAGTTATTATGAACCTGCCTGTAACTCAAAAGCATTTTCTTTCTTTTAGCCGAAAACTTTTCCTTTCGGTTATTTCACTATTCCTGGTATTTGCCATTTGTTTTATTGCGTACCAGTATCAACGTGAACGGGAATATAAAATAGAACTGCTAAACACCAAACTGCAAGATTACAACAGCAGGCTCTACGAACAACTGGAGAATCAACCTCTTGACAGTGAAATCATCGACGGTTATATCAATAACCATATCCTGGAAGACTTGCGTGTAACCCTTATTGATGCTCAAGGAAATGTTGTTTACGACAGCTATCCAAGTCATAATAACCAGATGGAGAACCACCTGAACCGTCCGGAAGTACAGAAAGCCATAAAACATGGCAACGGATATGATGTACGCCGTACTTCCGAGACAACCGGAGTTCCCTATTTCTATTCGGCCACTCATTATAAAGATTATATTGTCCGTTCGGCTTTACCTTACAATGTCAGCCTCATCAACAACCTGCAAGCAGACCCGCACTATTTATGGTTTACCGTAATCGTGACCTTATTATTAATGATTATCTTCTACAAATTCACCAACAAACTGGGGACTTCCATCAGCCAGCTCCGTGAATTTGCGATGCGCGCCGACCGGAACGAGCCTATCGAAATGGCTATGCAATCCGCCTTCCCGCACAACGAACTGGGAGAAATATCACAGCACATCATTCAAATCTACAAACGACTGCACGAAACCAAAGAAGCTCTCTACATTGAACGTGAAAAGCTAATCACCCACCTTCAAATCTCACACGAAGGACTAGGTATATTTACTAAAGACAAAAAAGAGATTCTTGTCAACAATCTTTTCACCCAATACAGTAACCTGATTTCAGACTCCAACCTGGAAACAACAGAAGAAGTCTTTGCCATCAGCGAACTGCAAGAGATCATTCATTTTATCAATAAGAATCAGCAAGAACGTTCGAGAGGAAAAGGTGAAAAACGAATGTCTGTCACCATCAATAAGAATGGACGGACATTTATCGTAGAATGTATCATCTTCCAGGATGCCAGCTTCGAGATTTCCATCAACGACGTTACCCAGGAAGAAGAACAGGTTAGACTCAAACGCCAACTGACCCAGAATATCGCCCATGAGTTGAAAACTCCCGTCAGCAGTATCCAAGGGTATTTGGAAACCATTGTCAGCAATGAAAATATTCCACGCGAGAAGATCAACGTATTCCTCGAACGTTGTTATGCACAAAGCAACCGTTTAAGTCGGTTATTACGCGACATCTCCGTACTCACCCGCATGGATGAAGCCGCCAGCATGATCGACATGGAACGGGTAGACATCAGTGTGTTGGTAGGTAACATCATCAACGAAGTATCGTTGGAGCTTGACGAAAAACATATTACAGTCGTCAACTCCTTAAAGAAGAGTATACAAATCAAAGGAAATTACTCACTACTTTATTCCATCTTCCGTAATCTAATGGACAATGCCATCGCATACGCCGGAAGTAATATCCAGATCAATATCAACTGTTTCCGTGAAGATGAGAATTTCTACTATTTCAGCTTTGCCGACACAGGTATTGGAGTATCTCCCGAACATCTGAATCGTCTCTTCGAACGTTTCTACCGGGTAGACAAAGGTCGTTCACGGAAAGTAGGTGGAACAGGACTGGGACTAGCTATTGTGAAGAACGCCGTCATCATCCACGGTGGCAGCATCTCCGCCAAGAACAATCAGGGAGGCGGGCTGGAATTTGTATTTACATTGGCAAAGGAGAAGTAAAATCAGGAGTTATCCTGCAAAACTTGTCTAATCAAAAAAACTAACAGAAGAGAACGCAGCAAAATAAAAGGAAGAAAAATTCTTTGAATAAAGTAGAAAGGACATTATCTTTGTCACCAATGTAATCTACATAAATTCAATGTAATAATTGTTAGTTATGAAAACAAACATCCATATTCTTCCAGCTATATGCATCCTTTGCCTTTGTGCCTGCAAAAGCGGCAACGCTTCCAGTCTGAACAAAAATGATGTAATACAAGACACCATTAAAACCTTTACATTGCCTGCCATCCCCCCAATGATGACAGCCCCGGAACAACGGGCAGACTTTCTGGTAAAACACTATTGGGATAACGTCAACTTCGCCGACACTAATTACATCCACCACCCCGAAGTGACCGAACAAGCTTGGGCGGATTATTGTGACATACTGAATCACGTCCCGTTGGAAACTGCACAAGAAGCCATGCGGAAAACAATCGAACAAACGAATGTAGACAAAAAAGTATTCACCTACATCACCGACCTGGCGGATAAATATTTATACGACCCCAACTCCCCCATGCGTAACGAAGAATTCTATATTCCCGTATTAGACGCCATGTTAGCTTCTCCCTTGTTAGAGGAAATTGAGAAAGTACGTCCTAAAGCCCGCCGGGAATTAGCACAGAAAAACCGTATCGGAACCAAAGCCCTGAACTTCAGCTACACATTAGCTTCCGGCGCACAAGGCTCCCTCTATCAACAGCAAGCCGACTATATCCTCCTATTCATCAACAACCCCGGCTGTCATGCCTGCACAGAAACAATAGATGCCCTGAAAAACGCACCTATCATCAACCGACTTTTGGGACAAAAGAAACTAACAGTCCTCTCTATCTACCCTGACGAAGAGTTGGACGAATGGAGAAAACACCTGAATGAATTCCCCAAAGAATGGATCAACGGATATGACAAGAAATTTGCCATCAAAGAACAACAACTATATGATTTGAAGGCTATCCCCACCCTCTACCTTTTAAACAAAGAAAAGACCGTGCTCCTAAAAGACGCCACCGCACAAGCTATCGAAGAATACTTAACTAATGTTGAACTAGAGTAAAACGATACAAAAATGAGGGTGTTCGGAGAGGGCTGTACAAAGCGCTGAAACGCCCACCAGTAAAGGGGGAAAAGCCAATGAAAACCAGTAGAGTAGAGAAGAGTAAAGAAGAGTAAGTAAAAGTATTATTTCTGTTATAAACAACAGCAATAATACTGGGCAGAGAAGATGGCTTTGGATGCTGCCGTTGTCGGTTCGGACCACTTCGTCGGTGCCGTTTCTGTTCCCGTGTCCCTCATGAACTGTTCGTCCGGCAGATAACCGACTTTTGTCTGGTAGGTTGTTGATGCTCGCCCGGTGGGTAACGGACATTCACACGGTAGGTAACGTACGTTTGTACGTTAGGTAAATTCTATATTATTTCTCGGGCTACCACTTCAATACTTGTTTGCTAAAGTATCATTTGCTTCAAAACCATACCGAAATGAATTAGTTCAAAACCGTGCAGTAAGGAACAAAATAGGTGGATACCGCTGCATCCACCTATAAAAAACGACCAATTATGTTTCAATAAATCTGTTTCATACGTCCAACGTTGGACATAGACAAAGATACTTTTTAAAAGCTAATCTTATGTCAAACAAATAAAAAAAGGCGGGCAACTCAATACCCGCCTCTAAAATCCGCTAATTTGGTAAATTTTGTAATAAGTGACAGTCTCATTTACAAAAATACAGAAAATATCGAAAAAAACAAGTTGGTTCTTTCTCTTTCGTATCAGGACGAAAGAAAAAGAATATCCCCCAACTTGGAAAAAACAAATAAACTCCCTATCTTTGTCCCGCATTGGTTTGCGACTCCCTTACGGGGGAAGCAATTAAAAGGGAATCAGGTGTAAATCCTGAACAGTCCCGCTGCTGTAAGTTCCATGCATGTTACAAGCAATTCACTCATTGCCACTGGAGAATAATCTGGGAAGGCGTTTGTAACAGGAATAAGTCAGAAGACCTACCATGCAATTATGTTTCACTGCTTTCGAGGAAAAAGCGTTGAGTCTAATGAACCGGACAAGTCGTCTATCATTTCATTCATCACTCTAATTCAGAGAAAGTGTGTTAAAACGAATAAACTCTGCCAAGTTTATTTATGCGTGTCCGGTCGAAGGGATTTCGCCCGGACACTTTTAAATAGCAACAGACTGAAATAAGGAATAAATGAAAGAGAGAACATTTAAGAAAATGATCTTTGCAGTATTCTGCTGCCAATTCTTATCCATACCACTTTTTGCACAACAGCAAAAGGTAGATACGACACATACATATTCTATTCCTGAAATAACAGTATCAGATATCTATCAGACTCGCGAAGTACGTTCTACCGCTCCCCTGCAAGTATTCTCCAAAGACGCCCTGAAAAACCTGCACGCCCTGCAAGTATCCGACGCAGTGAAACACTTTGCCGGAGTGACCGTAAAAGACTACGGAGGTATTGGCGGACTAAAAACAGTATCCATACGAAGCCTGGGAGCACAACATACCGCTGTTGGCTATGACGGGATCACCCTAACCGATTGCCAAACGGGACAAATCGACATCGGGCGTTTCTCGCTTGATAATGTTGACCAACTCTCTTTAAGCAATGGTCAAAGCGACAACATTTTCCAGCCCGCCCGCTTCTTTGCAGCAGCAGGTATCTTGAATATCCAGACACTCACTCCCCGCTTTGAGAAAGAAAAAACAACCAATATAAGTGCATCTTTCAAAACCGGTTCATGGGGGCTGGTCAATCCCTCCATACTATTAGAACAACAATTAAACTCCAAATGGACGGTATCAGCCAATGGTGAATGGATGTCTTCCGATGGACATTATCCATATACTCTACACTATGGAGATGCAAAAGAAGATCTGACCTCTCGTGAAAAGCGAAAGAATACAGACGTGCAGACTTTTCGTGCTGAAGCGGGACTTTATGGCATTTTTTCTGATAAAGAACAGTACCGACTTAAAGCATATTATTTTCAGTCTTCCAGAGGACTACCCAAAGCCACCACTCTTTACAATGACCATTCTCTACAACAATTGTGGGATAAAAATACATTTGTACAAAGCCAATACAAAAAAGAATTCAGCCGCCAATGGGTATTTCAATCTTCTGCCAAATGGAACTGGAGTTATCAGCGTTATCTGGACCCAGACACTCCAAATTCTAAAGGTAAGACAGAAAACAGTTATTATCAACAAGAGTATTACCTCTCTGCTTCTGTCCTCTACCGGATGTTGGACAATCTTTCATTCTCTCTTTCTACAGATGGAAGCATCAATACAATGAATGCTAATCTTAATGAGTTTGCACAACCTACACGTTATTCATGGTTGACAGCTTTTGCGGGGAAGTACATGAATGATTGGCTAACAATCTCTGCATCAGCTTTAGCAACAATTATCAACGAGGATGTAAAAGAAGGGGGTAGTGCCGGCAACCATCGTAAATTAACACCGTATATAAGTGCTTCATTCAAACCATTTTATCACGAAGAATTCCGTATTCGCTTCTTTTATAAAGACATTTTCCGTTTACCTAGTTTCAATGATTTATATTATCAGGAAGTGGGAAACACTAAATTAAGACCGGAAAACGCACGACAATACAACGTAGGTCTGACATATAGCAAAAACGTATGTCCGTTCTTACCTTATTTATCTGCCACAATCGATGCATATTACAACAAGGTGACAGATAAAATCATCGCCTACCCAACTAAGAATCTTGCCGTATGGAGTATGAGAAATTTGGGTGAGGTTGAAATCAAAGGAATTGACGCCACGGGTAGTTTATCTCTTCAGCCCTGGGAAAGAATCCGTATTAATCTCTCCGGTAATTATACCTACCAACAAGCTTTGGATATAACTAATTCTGACCCCACTACCGAAGCAGGGAGGACTTACAAACATCAGATAGCTTATACTCCTCGTGTATCCGGTTCGGGACAAGCCGGCATCGAAACACCGTGGATCAACTTTTCGTATTCATTCCTCTTCTCTGGGAAACGGTATGTGCAGAATGAAAATATAGCCGAGAATAGTATGGAGGGTTATAGCGATCATAGTATTTCAATAAGTCGCAGTTTTCACATTCTAAAAACTCATACTTCAGTCAGTGTAGAAGTACTAAACATAGCCAACAAAAACTATGAGATTGTGAAAAACTTCCCCATGCCAGGGCGCTTCGTCAGAGCAACTTTAAATATAAGATATTAAGAATAAAAGCAGGTAAATTATGAATATAAGAACAAAAATATTATATATATATCAGACACTATTTTGCGCATTCCTGTCACTCTTCGTAGCTTGCGATGACTTAGAAGACAAGTCGACTTCAACAACCATAGATGGTAATATTACAGAAACCGGAACAGCCGAAATATACATATTAAGTGAGGGTTTGTTCAACTTGAACAATAGTTCATTAGCTAAATATTCATTCAAAAGCAACAAACTAGTCAAAAACTATTTTAAAGACTTGAATAAGCGTGGGCTAGGTGATACAGCCAACGACATTGTACTCTACGGAAGTAAACTGTATATTGTAGTGAATGTATCAAGTACCATTGAAGTGATTGACTTCCAAACAGGTATATCGATCAAACAAATCCCCATGTTTACGGATAATGGAAGTTCCAGACAACCACGCCATATCGCTTTCTATGAAAACAAAGCATATGTATGTTCGTTTGATGGAACAGTAGCACGTATTGATACGACTTCGCTGCAAATAGAAAGTTTCACAAAAGCCGGAAGAAATCCGGAAAACATTTGTGTTAAGAATAAGAAATTGTATGTCTCCAACTCTGGAGGATTAGACTATTCGGAAGGATTAGGGGTAGATAATACTGTCTCCGTTATCGACATCGAATCTTTCACCGAAATAAAAAAGATAGAAGTTGGTCCTAACCCCGGCTGTATTTCACCAGGACCGGACGAAGCGGTCTATGTGGCAACTTATGGAAGCAATATTGCAGACGGAGATTTTAACTTTGTGAAGATTAATAGCCAAACGGACGAAGTAGAACGCATTTATAACGAAAAAGTGATGAACTTTGCCATCGATAATAACAACATAGCCTATCTATATAATTATAATTACAATACCGAAGCATCGTCTATCAAAGTACTAAACTTAAGAACCGGAGAGACGATACGGGAGAATTTCATCACAGATGGAACTAAGATTAGTACTCCATATAGCATTAATGTCAACCCTTATAGTGGTAATGTGTATATCACAGAAGCATATAGCTATACGATAACCGGAGATGTATTATGTTTCAATACAAACGGTCAATTATTATTCAGATTAAACCGTATCGGTCTCAATCCCAACAGTGTCATATTTAGCCAAAAAGCATCGACTGGGGATAGTGACGGAGAAGAATCCGACCCGAATGCCCCCTCTGCTTTTGCCAATAAAGTATTAGACTACAATCCGGCTCCCAGTCAATATATGAATACTGTTACCACTGCTTATAAAGAGAATTATACCGCTGAAGAGGTTAGAAAATATGCAGAAGAACAATTGAAAGATACCGACCTATGCTTGATTAGTCTTGGAGCATATGGTGGTTATATCACAGTAGGATTCGATCATACCGTTCCTAATGTCCCGGGTGAATACGATCTTAAGATATATGGTAACGCATACTATGATATGTTCGGAACATTGACCGGTGCTCTCGGGGGAAGCGCTGAACCTGGTATTGTATTAGTGTCCAAAGACACTAATGGAAATGGATTAGCAGATGATGAATGGTATGAACTGGCAGGAAGTGAATATAACTCTCCTGCTACGACCAAAAATTATACAATCACATATTATCGCCCATCCTCTCCGAAAGAAGATGTTAAGTGGACTGACAATAAAGGTAATGAAGGATATGTATATCGGAATGATTACCATACAACAAATTCTTATTACCCAGCATGGATAAAGGAAGATCAAATCACATTCCACGGAAGTCGTCTGAAAGATAATACAGTGAATGAACCGCATGAAAATATGCCCGAACATTGGGTGGGTTATTGTTATGCCTGGGGATATGCCGATAATCATCCGAATGGAGAAGAACAATGTAAATTCAAAATAGACTGGGCAGTAGATAAGAACGGAAATCCTGTCGTATTAGATGGAATCGATTTTGTAAGAATCTATACGGCAGTCAACCAAAATAGTGGATGGATGGGAGAAATCTCCACAGAGCTACAGGCCGTTGAAGATTTACACTTCAAGAAATAGAAAGACAATAAACTATATATAATTTATTAATTCAAGAAAAATGAAGAAAATGAAATTCTTAATCAGCCAACTTTATCTGTTGGCATTATTCGCACTGCCATTTGTTTCAACATCATGTAGTGATGACGATGACAATAGCACAAAAGTAGAAATTTCCAGTTTAGGTGTAGAAGATGGAACTACTATAGTAACAGGACAAATTATTCAACTTGAAGCTCAATTAAGCAACCCACAAGGAGAAGTTCATTACTCATGGTCAACAGCTGGAAAGGAAGTCTCTACCCAAAGCACTTATACTTTTCAAAGTGATGTCACAGGAACTCACACGATAACGCTAACTGTAACAGCCAACAATGAAGCGCAGGAAAAAAGTATTAATATAATAGTCGTTAAACCACCATTCTATGTTATTAATGAAGGTCAAGGCAAAGGTTCTGTTAATAGATACAAACAGGAACAATGGCAATATAATATAGTAGAAGGACTAGGAGTAACTTCAACTGTAGGTATTATCAATAACGGTTATATGTATATCGTTAGTAAACAAAGTCCTTTCCTTGTTAAAATGAATTTGGAAAATAACCAAATTGTGAATAAGATAGAAGACGGGTTGGACCAAAATGCACAAGGACAAAACTTTTGCATTGTTAATAATGAAACTGGTATTCTTACGACTAGTAATGGAGCATTCAAAGTTAATTTAAAGCAATTGACATTAGGTGAAAAGTTATCAGGTTTAGATGCAGTTAGCAGCGATAATGAAGATATATATAAAACAGACAAATACATATTCATTAGCAGCAAAAACACAATTAAAGTATATAATACCAATGATCTTTCCTTTAAACAAGACATAGCCTACCAAATAAAAACAGGATTCGCCCAAACCAAGGATGGCACATTATGGGGCGCAAATGGTAACAAATTAATTAAAATTAATGTAGAGACATTAGATTATGAAGAAGTTGAATTACCTAACGGACTTAGTGTTTTTTATAATCAGTGGGGCTATACTCCTACAGGCTTATGTGCATCTATAACAGAGAATGCATTATATTTAGTACAAATGTTTGAAGAAGGTTACAGTGTATATGGCAAGAACATTTATAAATATAATGTAGAAACAAAAAATGCTACCCTATTCTTCTCTGCTCCCGCTGCTGATAAATCGGTATATGGAGCAGGTGTTCAAGTCGATCCCAGAAATGGAGATGTATATATTATCTATACAGAAGACGGATGGTCGACACATTATTTAAATACTAATATTTACATAGCAAATGGAGTCACTGGTACTCAAAAAGAAGTAATTGATTATACTGGTACTTATTGGTTCCCATCGACTATAGCCTTTCAATAAACATAGTACTACATTAGAAATCATCCTATAATTTTAAAGAGTCAGATATTCCCAATGGAAGTCTGACTCTTTTCATTTCTCCACCCACTATATTTTGATTTCCTACTATTTCACAAAAAGGCATCCGCATCAGCCAAACTTACAAAAGGTCATCATATATTTGTTAATCACGCATATTTTAGCTACATTCGTCGTTCAAAACTATTAAATCTACAACAATGAAATTACCTTTTGCTGAATCATGGAAAATCAAGATGGTAGAACCCATCCGGAAAAGCACACGTGAAGAGCGCGAGCAATGGATTAAAGAAGCACATTATAATGTCTTTCAACTCAAATCAGAACAAGTTTATATCGATCTCATCACCGACTCCGGCACCGGAGCGATGAGCGACCGCCAATGGGCGGGAATGATGCTAGGTGATGAAAGCTATGCCGGAGCGACCTCATTCTTCAAGTTGAAAGAGATGATTACGAAACTAACAGGATTTGAATACATCATACCAACCCATCAGGGACGTGCCGCTGAAAATGTTCTTTTCTCTTATTTGGTACATGAAGGAGATATTGTGCCCGGCAACTCACATTTTGACACCACCAAAGGCCACATCGAGGGACGTCATGCCATCGCATTAGACTGCACCATCGATGCAGCCAAACAAACCCAACTAGAAATATCGTTTAAAGGAAATATAGACCCTGATAAATTACAGAAAGCCCTCACAGAATACGCTGAACGGATTCCTTTTATCATCGTCACCATCACCAACAATACAGCCGGAGGACAACCCGTCTCCATGCAAAACCTGTACGAAGTACGTGCCATCGCCGACAAATATGGCAAACCCGTACTTTTCGACTCTGCACGTTTTGCCGAGAATGCCTACTTCATCAAAATGCGCGAAGAAGGTTACCGAGACAAAACGATCAAAGAAATCACACGGGAAATGTTCTCTCTTGCCGATGGCATGACAATGAGCGCCAAGAAAGACGGAATCGTCAATATGGGAGGATTTATTGCCACGCGACGTGCAGACTGGTATGAAAGTGCAAAAGGCTTCTGTGTACAATACGAAGGCTATCTCACCTACGGAGGCATGAACGGACGGGATATGAACGCCCTCGCCATCGGACTGGACGAAAACACCGAATTCGACAACCTCGAAACACGTATCAAACAAGTGGAATACCTGGCAAAGAAACTGGATGAATACGGAATCCCTTACCAACGCCCAGCCGGAGGACACGCTATCTTCATTGATGCGCCTAAAGTCCTGACACATGTTCCTCGAGAAGAATTCCCGGCACAGACGCTAACTATAGAGCTCTACCTGGAAGCCGGTATCCGTGGATGTGAAATCGGTTATATCCTTGCCGACCGTGATCCGGTGACCCATGAAAATCGCTTTAACGGCCTTGACCTACTTCGTCTCGCAATCCCCCGCAGAGTATATACCGACAATCACATGAATGTAATAGCTGCCGCCCTCAAAAATGTATACGAACGCAGAGAAAGCATCACTCATGGAGTACGTATCGCCTGGGAAGCTCCCTTAATGAGACACTTCACAGTTCAATTGGAAAGACTATAAACTTGGAGAATATTTGTTCGCGTAAAACAAAAGTGTTCCCCAAGTGTTTATATTATAATCGAACTTAATACGTAAAAATTATGGCAGAAGATTATAAATTAATAGACAACGAAGAAAAGCATAGGTATGAATTTCAGATCGATGGCAAAATAGCTGAAATAGACTATATCAAATCAAACAATGGAGAAATATACCTTGTACATACCGAAGTACCCGCCTCATTAGGCGGCAAGGGAGTAGGCTCACAACTTGCGGAAAAAGCATTGGCAGACATCGAGCGACAAGGTCTACGCCTGGTACCGCTTTGCCCGTTTGTAGCCGGATATATTCACAAACATCCGGAATGGAAGCGAATTGTAATGCGTGGTATTCATATTAAATAAATACATATATGGGAAAAAAAATTGAATATACTAATGGTGAACTGACCATTGTGTGGCAGCCTGAATTATGTCAGCACGCCGGAATATGTGTAAAGATGCTACCCAATGTTTATCATCCCAAAGAAAGACCCTGGGTGCAGATTGAAAATGCGACAACAGAAGAATTAATTGCACAAATCGGCAAATGTCCGTCAGGAGCATTGAGCTATCGACTTAATAAAAAAGAGAAATAACCCAATAGTGAAAGACTTCGCCTGAAAGGCTTTGAATTCATAAAAATGAGATTGCTTCAAAATAAAAAAATGAGGCAGTCTCATTTTTCGTTTTAGAAAGACACTACATTCGGACAATGATAACACACCGAGAAAAGAGCCTCACACATTTCCTCATCCGTTCAATTCAATGTCCACGTCAATACAAAGTCCTGACAAATACGATAACCGACAGAATAAAGTTCTTGCTGCGCCTTAACTAACTCCTGAACCTGAAACGTCCCCTCCTCTTGAGGAATAAAATGCGTCAGCCGGAGTTTACGAAGATCAGCATCCGCATTTTCCATCCGCTTGAAAACAGCTTCCTTTGCCGACCAATGCAATAACAGCCCCCAAGTTATATCTCCCTGATAAGATTCTACTTGCTCATCAGGACGGACATAGCGGTCGCATACCTTGTGAACCCGTTGGGCATATTGTTCAATGTCAATGCCTACCGGAACCGAAGAAGCAAGCATCACCGCCACATAACCTTTCGTATGAGAAATACTGATAAAAAAAGAATGATCTGTGAGATAAGGTTTCCCCTCGGGAGAGTAACCGATTTCCTTATCCTCCTGCAACATGGAATACAACAGAACACGAACCGACAACCATTCCATCTTACGACGTTCGGAGACAAAGCGATTCAATTCCTGCTCACAGAAAGCTCTTCGCGCACCGGGCAAAAGAAGCAATAAAGCATCCAAAGACTCTTCCATCTTCCAGACAGCCCACTGTATGCCATTCGTCTTATACTGCAGAAACGACGCCATCTTCCATTTCTTTCCGCAGAATTGTAAACTTAACTTTCAATATACGGCGACTATCCATTTCGAGCACTTCAAACTCATAATTGTGATACGTCACTTTCTCATGCAGCGCCGGGAATTCACCTTTAATTTCGAGCAACATACCTGCCAATGTATCTGCATCACCCACCACCTTTTCAAACTCGTCTTCGTCCACTTTTGCAATCTTATAGAAATCCGTCAACTGCGTTTTCGCTTCAAATATCCAGGTATGGTCATTCAAAACAACGTATGTACGCTCTTCGTCATCGTATTCGTCGTGAATCTCACCTACAATCTCTTCGATAATATCCTCCATCGTTACCAGCCCGGAAGTTCCTCCAAACTCATCCACAACGATAGCAATATGAATCTTATTCGCCTGGAAGTCACGCAGCAAATCATCAATCATCTTCGTCTCCGGCACAAAATAAGCCGGGCGAATCAATGACTGCCAACGGAAATTATCCCCCTTATTGACATGAGGCAGAAGGTCTTTAATATACAGCACCCCTTTAATATTGTCCCGTGAACCGGAATAGATAGGAATACGTGAATAAGCATTTTCAATGATACATTGCATCACCTCCTTGAAAGATGTACGGATATCCAGATCGACCATATCCAGACGTGATGTCATCACCTCCTTCACGGTTTCCCCACCGAAACGGATAATTCCCTCCAGAATATTGTTCTCTTCAGAAAGCTCTGCTTTATCCGTCAGTTCCAACGCGTGCGACAGTTCATCCACAGAAATATTGTGGCTCTTCTTCACAAAATGCTTATTCAGAAAAGTTGTCGAACGCACAAGCACAGTAGCTATCGGACGGAATACCTTTTCCAGAAAGTAAATTCCCGGTGCCGAAAAACGGCAAAAAGTCAATGTTTTCTGTGCCGAATAGATCTTAGGCATAATTTCACCGAACAACAACAGGAGGAAGGTCAGGATGACGGTCAGTATCAGGAACTCTGCCAACGGAGAATGGAAAACAAACACATTCATAAAGAAGAAATTGCAGAGCATGATAATGGTCACATTCACAAAATTGTTCGTAATCAATATCGTTGCCAAGAGACGTTCGGTGTCCCCAAGAAGAGCACTTATTTTATCGTCGGAAGGATGATTGCGCTCATCAATATCATTCCGATCAGAAGGAGATAGCGAGAAAAAAGCTATTTCGGAAGCCGAAGCAAAGCCGGAAGCAAGCAGAAGCACACCTGCCAGCACTATGGCAATAATAGCAGAGATAGAAGGAGTGTTTACGGTAATACCGTTGAAAATGTCAGCCAATTGGCTTAAATAACCATCTGAGTCCAAAGAGTTTATATTTTAGTTAAACAAAAGATAATGTGCCAATGAGTTAGAAAAAATCGATTGGCACACTATCACATTATTTAGAACGGCAAATCATCTGCCGGATTATCTTGTACAGGTTGCGCCTGCGACTGCTGCGTTTGTTGCGGCTGGCTGACAACCGGTTGTTGCTGCTGTCCCATAACAGGCTGTCCAGAAGCAGAAGCCCCCGCACCCGGGTTGGCTCCTTTCGGAGACAACATTTCCATATTATCCACATAAATTTCGGTAATATAGCGCATAGCACCCGACTGGTCGCTGTAAGAACGCGTTCTTATCTTCCCTTCCAGATACAGTTTGTCACCTTTGTGCACATATTTATCTACAATCTCCGCCAAACGGTTAGATGCAACGATATTATGCCACTCTGTTCTTTCGGGCACTTGGGTCCCATTTTGCAATGTATAGGCCCTATCAGTTGTAGCTAAACGGAAAGTAGCCACCGCTGAACCTGTATCGAAATACTTCACCTGAGGATCTTGTCCTACATTTCCCAACAATATTACTTTATTTACTGACATATATGCATCAAGTTTATGATTCTTAAAATTAAATCTGCTGCCAAAATTAAACAGAATAACAATAGGATGCAAGAATTTTAAGTATTAAAACTTAATACTTGCCATTTAGTGCTTGCAGCAGAGTTTGCACCAGCCTTGAAATAGCGTACTGCTCCAGTTCCTCCACTTTTATTTTCTGGAAATCACCGAAAGAAGTCAAATTTTCAGATAATGTTACTTCATACAGATTAGCATAAATCACCCGGTGAGACAACACATGCTTCACTTCCCTGCAAACAGAACGCACCACCGGCACTTCCCCCGATGCAAAGAATGCACGGAATTCCGGCAAAGCAAGAAATTCTTCCTCCGAAAGAGCCGTCGGAGTCTCTATCAATGGCAATTCGAACAGATTCTTCCAAATATCATTTCCTGTTCGTTTATTTATAAAGGTATACGCGCCCGCACGTACATAAATATAATTGAAGTAACGGTTGGTAGTCTTTGTTTTATGCTGTTTCACCGGAAGCTTTGTCACTAACCCCTTCGAAAGTGCCGAGCAACCGCCTGCCAAGGGACAAAACAAACAGTTGGGCGACTGCGGAGTACACTGAATCGCTCCGAAATCCATTATCCCCTGATTGTAAACAGCCGGATGCTTCTTATCCAACATCTCATCTGCCAATGCTGCAAAAAGTTTCTTTCCTTCCGTCGAATCAATCGGAGTATCTATACCGAAATAACGTGAAAGCACCCGATACACATTACCATCCACCACCGCATAAGGCATACCGTAAGCAAACGAACAGATAGCTGCCGCCGTGTACCCCCCCACTCCTTTCAGAGCCAGCACTTCCGGATATGTTTTCGGGAAAACACCATTCATGCTTTTGGCGGCAGCATGAAGATTGCGGGCACGCGAATAATACCCCAACCCCTGCCAATACTTCATCACCTCGTCCTCATCCGCAGCAGCCAAAGTCTGTACATCGGGAAAACGCTTGATAAAGCGAAGAAAATAATCATACCCCTGCGCCACCCGCGTCTGTTGAAGAATAATCTCCGAAATCCAGATCAGATACGGATCGGCAGACTCCCTCCAGGGCAGTTCACGTTTATTCTCTTCATACCACTCTACAATCGTTTTCGTAAACTCGTTCATATCCTCATTCCTAATGTATTATCTAACATTTATCTTGTATATCCTACTCAAAAGGCACACAAAAGTAACTCTTTTAGCTCTAAGAAAACCCTATGCCACTATTTTTTTAGAAAAATGTGCAGAATATATTTTTTTAGGAGCTTAAAAAGCTATATATTTGCAGTCCAAAAAATTAGCAATAACATAGTAATAATATTTTTTTTAAGGAAAAATGACTAAAGCAGATATTGTAAACGAGATTACAAAGAAAACTGGGATTGATAAGCAGACAGTTCTTACAACAGTTGAGGCATTTATGGATGCAGTAAAGGATTCACTGTCTAACGATGAGAACGTATACCTGCGTGGGTTTGGTAGTTTCGTAGTAAAGAAAAGAGCACAGAAAACTGCTCGTAACATTTCTAAAAACACTACGATCATTATTCCGGAGCACAACATTCCGGCTTTCAAACCGGCTAAGACATTTACAATTTCAGTAAAGAAATAATAAACAAGAGTATTAACCCATAAAATGTGAAGCTATGCCAAGCGGAAAAAAGAAAAAAAGACATAAAATGTCTACGCACAAGCGTAAAAAAAGACTAAGAAAGAACAGACATAAAAGCAAAAAATAATTTTTAAGTCTGGATCACACAGAAATAAAGAACAAACTTGCGAAGCTAATGTCTTTCAAGTTTGTTCTTTGTTTAAGTAGCTAACCCAAAATGAACAATTTGTCAAAAAAGTTGTTCATATAAACGAGATTCAATCAATAATAAAGAAACAAAACAGTGACAAATGAACTAGTAGTTGACGTACAGCCCAAAGAGGTCTCCATCGCCCTTCTCGAAGATAAGAGCCTGGTGGAACTTCAAAGCGAAGGAAGAAATATTTCTTTCTCTGTGGGCAATATGTATTTGGGACGTATCAAGAAATTGATGCCCGGACTAAATGCATGCTTTGTAGACGTCGGTTACGAGAAAGACGCTTTCCTTCATTATTTAGACTTGGGTCCTCAATTTAACTCACTCGAAAAGTTTGTAAAGCAGACTTTAAGCGACAAAAAGAAGCTGACCTCCATCAGCAAAGCAACCCTGCTTCCCGACCTTGACAAGGATGGAACTGTATCCAACACCCTCAAAGTAGGACAAGAAGTAGTGGTGCAAATCGTTAAGGAACCGATCTCCACTAAGGGACCGCGACTGACGTCCGAAATTTCGTTTGCCGGACGCTATCTCGTACTGATCCCTTTCAATGATAAGGTTTCTGTTTCACAAAAGATTAAATCGAGCGAAGAGCGCGCCCGCCTTAAACAACTGCTGATGAGCATCAAGCCTAAAAACTTTGGTGTCATTGTCCGCACGGTAGCCGAAGGCAAACGCGTAGCCGAACTCGACGGAGAGCTTAAAGTTTTGGTTAAGCATTGGGAAGATGCGATGGTAAAAGTACAAAAAGCCACCAAGTACCCGACGTTGATTTATGAAGAAACCAGCCGCGCCGTAGGTTTGTTGCGCGACCTCTTCAACCCATCATTTGAGAATATTCACGTCAACGACGAGGCTGTGTACAATGAAATTAGGGATTACGTATCACTGATTGCGCCCGACCGGGCTAATATCGTGAAACTGTACAAAGGCCAACTTCCCATTTACGACAATTTCGGTATCACCAAGCAGATTAAATCATCGTTTGGTAAAACAGTCTCTTACAAGAGTGGTGCCTATCTGATTATTGAGCACACTGAGGCGCTTCACGTAGTAGACGTGAACAGCGGTAATCGCACCAAGAATGCCAACGGGCAGGAAGGTAACGCACTCGAAGTAAATCTGGGAGCCGCCGACGAGCTGGCCCGCCAACTGCGATTAAGAGACATGGGTGGTATCATTGTCGTGGACTTCATCGATATGAATGAAGCCGAAAACCGTCAGAAGCTTTATGAACGAATGTGTGCCAATATGCAGAAAGACAGGGCACGGCATAATATTCTGCCGCTTAGCAAATTCGGGCTAATGCAGATTACACGCCAACGTGTGCGTCCGGCAATGGACGTCAACACGACCGAAACCTGCCCTACTTGCTTCGGCAAAGGCACTATCAAGTCGTCCATTCTCTTTACGGACACTTTGGAGAGTAAAATTGATTACCTGGTCAATAAACTGAAGGTTAAGAAATTCTCGTTACACGTCCATCCGTATGTTGCCGCCTATATCAATCAGGGACTCGTTTCTCTGAAACGGAAGTGGCAAATGAAATACGGATTCGGTATCAAGATTATTCCAAGTCAAAAACTCGCATTTCTGCAATATGTGTTCTATGATACACATGGAGAAGAAATCGATATGAAGGAAGAAATCGAAATCAAATAGACAGAAAAGGCGGCCCGGTCAAAACGAGTCGCCTTTTTGTTTTATCTATTTTCTTCAACTATCCATTTTTCAATATTACGGGTTTCCGCACTGAAGTTCACTCCTATTTTAAAGAGTTTCCGTTCATCCATCTCGAAAGGAAGAGCATAATGCTTGTCATTTATCTGCTGCAAGGCTTCTTCGGCCATACCATTCAGTTTAAATTCCATGATATAAATGAATTTGTCTGTCTGCAAGACAAGATCGATGCGCCCTTCGCTTGTATGATATTCCACTTTGGCATAGAAGCCGACCAGTTTAAAGACAATGAAAAGCACATTCTCGTAATGCAATTCCTGATCGCGAATCACTTCGTAGGTGGTATCTGCAAAGAAACTTTGCAGACGACGGAAGAAAGAATTATAATCCCCGGAACGTACTTCACGAACAAATTTCTGAATTTCAAACGGAGATTCTACCTTATTTACATTCGCATAATAAGGAAGCAGGAAACGGACAAATCCTTCTTCTACTTCACGATTCGGGAAACCTAACCGATACATTCCAAATTCTTCATCATACCCTTTAATAGTGAGATAACCACTCTGATAAATCACCGGAATGGGATTAGTAGATTCAGAGTCTATGCTATTCAATACTTGGGCGTCGGTTTCTTCATGCGTCATCCGCTCCAAGTCATAATGATGTTTTTGCAGCAATTTCACCAGATAGGTCGGTGTGCCCGTTTCAAACCAATAGCTGCCAAATTCTCTATACTTAAAAGCATTGAGCAAACTAAACGGATTGTACATGCCGATTGAATTGTGTGTAAAGTGATAGCCGTCATAACATTCTTTCAATTCTGCACAGAGTTTATCATACGTCACACCGCGTACGTCCGCAAATTCATGAAGCTCGGCATCCAAAGTATCATGAAGTTCCTGATCGCTAACCCCACAGATTTCAACATAATCTTTTCGCATGGATATATCGTCCAAGTTGTTCAAGTCACTAAACACACTGACTTTGCCAAACTTTGTCACACCGGTAAGGAATGCAAACTTGATGCAACCGTCCATTGTTTTAAGCGCTCCATAAAAAGGCTTTAATGTATTCCGAAATTGCTTTTGTAATTCCTCATTACCGATGGCTTGCAACATGGGTTTATCATATTCATCGACAAGAATAACCACACGTTGCCCCGCCAACTTACAGGCGCGCTCTATAATACCGGCAAAACGCAAAGAAAACGAACGTTCGGACGGCTCGGCACCATATAGTTTTTCCCATGCTGTCAGCGATTTATCAAGTATATTATCCAGACTTTCGGATGTATCATATTTCTCGATATTAAGGTCCAGATGCAGTATAGGATATTTTATCCAGTCCTTTTCCAGTTTTTCCACAGCCAGCCCTTCAAACAGTTCTTTCTTTCCTTGAAAATAGGCCTCTAAGGTGGAGACGAGCAGACTCTTTCCGAAACGGCGCGGACGACTCAAGAAGTAATAACTTCCAGTCTTTACCATTTGATACATCAGTGCTGTCTTATCAATATAGAAATAACCGTCATTACGAATTTTTTCGAAATTCTGAATGCCGATCGGATAAATTTTATGGCTCATATTCTCTTCTTTTATTAATCAATGCCTTTCTTGCAAAGATATATATTTTTAATAGAACTCTTTGTCATAGCAGGTTAAAAGATTCTTTTCAATCATTCATTCTGCACATTTCCCCGGAAACTTAGGGACGATAAAATAAGGGGATGATGACTGCACAAAATTACGAAAAGCCCGGACTTTCGCAAGCTCGGGCTTTCTGTATCTTGGGGACATCTCCTTTACCTATAGGGAAATGGGCGACTAGCAATTTGATTCTAGTACAACAAAAAAGACGTTCCAAGAGTAAAGATAAAAGGGATGCCAGTGGGAAATGTGGGGAGGCATCCCTTTTCTAATAGAAGAATAAAGATAGAAGGATGGACTTTCACAAGCTGTGTCTCTTCGCTTTGTCACTTCTCAACATATAATCTTCACACTTCGGTGAAGAAGGGTTTCATATTTATGGAGAGAGCGCACTTCAACAAGCACGGGCTCTCCTATTATGTTATATCATTCTAGAGATAGCTCCCACCTCTGCCAGAGGCAAATATAGAGGAACTATCTAATAGAACATTAAAGGATTTCAAATTAATCCGCAAAGAGAGCAGTAGGGAATGTTACTGTCTTCACCACAGGTGCAGGAGATGTTGCGCTCCAGCTGATTGAAGGAGTAATAGTAACCGTCACTACCAAATCTTGCACAAGACCCTTCAAGGCCTTACCAACTGTTGTTAATTTCAGTTTCTTATTAGCATCAAACTCGAAGTTAACTTTATCACTTAGTTCTACCTTAATAGAATATCCATAAAGAGCAAGAACATCGTCAGCGGTAGTCAAAACACTAGTGTCATAAGTTTCACCATTTGCAGTCGGCCACATATTCTTACCTTTTCTGTCTTTCCATACAATGTCACCCAGTACATCAATCTCTGCATCTATGGTTTCAGCTGTATACGCTGTTGTGATACCTTTTTTAGCGTCCGTTGCACCAAATGTTGATGTAAGCAGTTTTGATAATGAGATAAATTTCACCTTTTGGTTAGCAATTGAAGCAGGTTCAGCAGCATCGTTAGGTTGACAATTTACATTTACGGTCAATGCCATATTGTCTTTAGCGTGATCCATGTCTACTGTGAATTTACCGTTAGATTCACTTCCTACAGGATCTTCACCATTCTTGTCTATAGCATACGTAATATTGTTGTATATACCTGCATTAACTCCTTCAGTAATAGCGCTCCATGTAGTAAAGATTGAGCCCATTTCTCTTTCGAGGCTGATGCTCTGAATCTTATCACCATTCTTAGTTTCATTAATCAGAAGAGATACCTCGTCATCTTCAGTCCACATACCTGAAGTTTTTGTAAATACAGGCATCTTATAGTCAACAGTTACCGGCATTTTGAATATAATTTGCTTCGTTGCGTCGACGTCAACTGTCAATACGACTTCCATAGTACCCTTGTATGCAGCGGCTACTGTCAGTTTCAGGTTATCATATTTAGTATCACCAGAAGCACCAATACCACTGAACTTCACTTTGTCTCCATCGTTAACCGTAGCAGTTGAGCTAGCAAGTTTAGCAGCTGTAATAGCGTCTTTGATTGCCTTAATATTAGCTGCTGACACAACAATGTCGGATTTTTCTGATTTATTCCAAACTACCGTCTGTGCTGCCAAAGATTTTGTTTCTATTTGCTTAAAGGTGACAGTCAGTTTAGCCGGAGCAGAGGAGCCACCGACGCTAGAATAATCAATGCCCTCATGAGCTTCTCCATCAAAAGGAATACCATTTGTAGTTATATAGCAGACTTCAACCTTTGCTTCTTGCCCTTTGGTAGAAGTGATGGTTTGTTTGCCGGCCTCGTTCGTTCCCAATGTTACACCTTCAGGAGCATCGGCTGCCAACTTATAATAATATGCATAGACTGTACTCAAATCCATAGGAGTGGTGGTAGCTGCAGCTGCCAAGTCATCCAAAACCTGTACCTCACCAACTTTTGCGGACACTGCTGCATCTACCAGTTTAGTAGCACTTGTAACTGCTTCTGGTTTGATTTTAACATCATAAGCAGAGATTATTTCATTGTTCCATGCGTCTTTTGTACAGAATGCGTATGCTTCATCGGCAGGAAGGGCATTCTCCAGATTCAAACCATCTTTTAGTGTAACAGTAAGGTCGTAAACACCACGATTCACTTTAGCTTCGGTAGCACGTGTCAATGGTTTTGCAGTTTTATTTTGTTCGATCTTAGAGATAACAAAATTAGCTTCATTTTGAGAATTCATCAAATAGATTTGATATTTGCTATCAGTAAAGTCAGGACCTACCGGATTAATCAACGCATTCAACACGCCGGAATTAGTTATTAACAGGTCATTTTTCTTAAATTCTTTTTTCTCATCACCCATACCAAAAGTGAAATCAGCTTTGCATTGAGCATAACTTAATTTAAGTTCCTTTGTTCCGCCTGTAGTGATTTTACCATTATTAATATTCACTCCTTCAATGCTACTAATCAAAGCTGCAGTAGGCAAAATACTTGTTAATTCAGTTCCAGTAGTTTTATCTTTTACATGTAGAGTGAAGCTAGGTAATCCCTCATTCTGTACAGCATAAACAGTGGCTGACGAATAATCACCTTTTACCCATTTATTTGTAACGTCATCATAAAAATACCAATAATCTTTTTCAAATTCACCTGTTCCATCGCCAATAAAAGGAGATTTTCCGGCAGGACCGGCAGGACCAACAGGACCTTCAGGACCAACAGGACCTTCGGGGCCAACAGGACCTTCGGGGCCAACAGGACCTTCGGGGCCAACAGGACCAGTAGCACCGGTCTCACCCTTTTCACCTCGTGCCGGTTTCCCAGTATCAGCACCGTCTATAAACCAGTTTCCATTTTCTCCAATTTCAACGACAGATCCATCTTTACCATTCACAATAGAATATTTATTTCCATTGTTGAAAGTAATTTCAAATCCACCAGTGATACTTTTAATGTCTGTTACCCAATTACCTGCATTCACTTTTGCTTGCAGTTCAGCAAGACCTGCCGCATTGGCATCAATCTGCGTTTGCAGATTGTCGATGTCATCATCATAGTCTTTACAGCCTACATAAGTGACAGTAGCAAGCGTCAATGCCCCGAAAAGCATTACCCTAACAAAATTTTTCTTCATAACTACTTAAAAATTACATTAATAATATATTATTAAACACTAAGTTTCAATAATAGCACGCCCGTTACTCTGTAGGTAACGGAGAAACCTTTGTGCCTGCTTTTCGGGAGTAGTCAATACTGGGAAATGATAAGATAAACAATGAAACATTTTTACCCCTGCTTCTGAAAGACAGTAGAGGAAAGGAGATCTTTTGCAAAAATTTAGAAGTTAACAAAGCCCTAATACAAAGAATCCGCGTGTTTTATTTGATTAATTCCTGTTTTGAGTAGTTTATTAGAAAAAATGTATGATTTCGTTTGGTTGTTTTAAGAAATATGCTCATATTTGCACCGATATTCATTCCCGTTACCTACAGAGTAACAGAGTTATTTCCAAGCACTTACACCTACAATAGAACGTTTTACAAAGTCAAGAACTTGTTTATTTGCTTCATCAATTTTCTTACTCCGGAAAGGTTTCAGATAAGTCTCCGTCACAGTGATAGACGAATGTCCCATCGCTTCGGAAATAATACCCGGATGGATTTCACAATAATAAGCTGTCGTAGCCCAGGTATGGCGGGCGGTGTAAGTAATATTTAGAAATGCAATAAAAAACAGAATGACGATAATTAAACGTAAAACGTTTATAATTAAGCATTTTGCGAGAATTGCAGAACAGACAGACCTGCAAAAGAAAACAAAATATTGCGACGTTTCAGTTACCAGACTGTTAGCCGCCTGTTTCGGAAACGACGGCAGGTAACCGAATTTTTACCGATAAGAACAAAGCGGATTTGTATTCACTGTTTCTCAATGTTTTGCATGCCAAAGGACGCTTTTCAAAGGAGTATTTTTACAACCTAAAAAAGAGCGTTATGAAAGTGGAAAAATTCAAGGTGCTGCTCTACCTGAAAAAGAGCGAGCCGGACAAGACCGGCAAAGCCCCGATCATGGGACGGATCACCCTCAACCGCACGATGGCGCAGTTCAGCTGCAAGCTCTCCTGCACCCCCGGGCTGTGGAACGCGCGTGAGAGCCGGCTGAACGGCAAGAGCCGGGAAGCGGTGGAGACCAATGAAAAAATAGAAAGACTGCTGCTTGCCGTACACTCGGCCTTCAATTCCCTCATGGAAAGAAAAAGGGATTTCGATGCCGCCGCGGTCAGGGACATGTTCCAGGGCAATGCGGGCATGCAGATGACCCTGCTCAAACTTCTCGACCGGCATAACGGGGAAATGAAGGCCCGTGTCGGTGTGGACCGTGCGCCCACCACACTCTCGACCTACCTCTTCACCTACCGCACGCTTTCCGAATTCATCAAGGCGAAATTCAAGGTTCCGGACCTTGTCTTCGGGCAGCTCAACGAGCAGTTCATCCGCGACTATCAGGATTTCATCCTTCTGGAAAAGGGATATGCCGTGGACACGCTTCGCGGCTACCTGGCCATCTTGAAAAAGATCTGCCGCATCGCCTACAAGGAGGGCCACTCGGAGAAATACCATTTCTGCCACTTCAAGCTGCCCAAGCAGAAGGAGACAACACCGAAAGCACTCAGCCGTGAGAATTTCGAGAAGCTGCGTGATCTGGAGATACCGGAAAAACGCAGGTCACATGTCATCACCCGGGACCTCTTCCTCTTCGCCTGTTACACCGGCACCGCCTATGCCGATGCGGTAAGCATCACCCGGAAGAACCTCTTCCGGGATGACGAGGGCAGCCTCTGGCTGAAATACCAGCGAAAGAAAACCGACTACCTCGGACGTGTCAAGCTGCTTCCGGAAGCCGTCGCGTTGATTGAGAAATACCGGGACGATACCCGCGAGACTCTTTTCCCGCCGCAGGACTACCACACGCTCAGGGCCAATATGAAATCCCTGCGCCTGATGGCAGGGCTGAGCCAGGACCTTGTCTACCACATGGGACGGCATTCTTTCGCCTCGCTGGTCACGCTCGAGGAGGGAGTGCCGATAGAGACCATCTGCAAAATGCTGGGACACTCCAACATAAAGACCACCCAGATATACGCGCGCGTAACCCCGAAGAAGCTGTTCGAGGACATGGACAGGTTCGTCGAGGCAACCCGCGATTTGAAACTTATCCTTTAATCCCTAAACAATCATTATCATGCGCAGTACATTCAAGCTCTTATTCTACATCAACCGTAACAAGGTGAAATCGGACGGCACGACCGCCGTCCTCTGCCGGATCAGCATCGACGGAAAGAAATCGGCAGTCACGACAGGCGTCTATTGCAAACCCGGGGACTGGGACAGCAAGAAGTGTGAAATCAAAACAGCCAGGGAGAACAACCGCCTTGCCGCCTTCCGCAGCCGGTTGGAAGAGGCGTACGGGAACCTGCTGAGGAACCAGGGAGTGGTCACGGCCGAACTGCTCAAGACCACCGTGTCAGGCGCCAATTCCGTACCGGAATACCTCCTGCAGGCCGGAGAGGTGGAACGCGAACGGCTCAGGGTCCGCTCCAAGGAGATCAACTCCACTTCCACCTACCGCCAGTCGAAGACCACCCAGCTCAACCTCAGGCAGTTCATCGAATCCCGCGGGATGAAGGACATCGCCTTTTCGGACATCACCGAGGAGTTCGCCGAATCGTTCAAGGTCTTTCTCAAGAAGGAGCTGGGACACAGGAACGGACACGTGAACCACTGCCTGTGCTGGCTCAACCGGCTCATCTACATCGCCGTGGACCGGGAAATACTAAGAGCCAATCCGATAGAGGACGTGGCATACGAGAGGAAAGAAACACCTAAACTAAGGCATATCAGCCGCAGTGAACTGAAGCGGATGATGGAAACCCCGCTGCCCGACCCGATGATGGAGCTGGCACGCAGGACGTTCATCTTCTCCTCGCTGACCGGTCTGGCCTACGCGGATACGAGGGCTCTCCATCCCCGTCACATCGGAACGACTTCGGAAGGAAGAAGGTATATCCGCATCCGCCGCGCCAAAACGGACGTGGAGGCGTTCATCCCGCTGCATCCCATAGCCGGACAGATACTGGAGCTTTACAACACCACGGATGACGACAGGCCGGTATTCCCGCTGCCGGTCCGCGACGTCCTCTGGTATGAGGTACATGGAATGGGCGTGGCATTAGGCATGAAAGAGAACCTGTCCTACCACATGGCCCGGCATTCGTTCGGGACCCTGACACTGACCGCAGGTATTCCGATAGAGAGCATCGCCAGGATGATGGGCCACACGAACATCGACAGCACGCAGGTCTACGCCCAGGTCACCGACCGGAAGATATCCTCGGACATGAACCGGCTGATGGAAAGAAGAAAGCCCGCGGCCGGCAAGGAAGCCGCAGGCTAAATAAAAACTGCCGCCGGAATCGTAAATGCAATTCCGGCGACAATCCTTAAACTTAAATACGATATTATACCAATGCAGGGTGATAGTTCTCCTCCAGCAGCCTCTCGATGTCCGACTGCCAGTACAGGATCTTCCCGCCAAGCTGGATATAGGGAATCCGTCCTTGGTCCCTGTAATCCTGCAGGCACCTGCGGCTGATCTTCAACATCCCGGAAAGCTCCCTGTCGGTCAGGAACCGTTCCCCGTTGAAGGGAGGACGGTTGTCACGGGCAAGACGTTCCACTTTTTTCTCCATGTCGTCCAGCAGGGCAAAGAACCTGCGGACACGTTCGTTCTCCTTGTCGATAATGCCTTCCATCTCTTCCGCTCTTTAAAGGTTTCCGTTCTTCCTTCTTTCTCTCACCTCCTTCTCCTTGCGTCTGATGCCGACGTAGACCATCAACTTCTCCACATCCCCGGGCTTGTAATAGAACTTGCGCTGGAGGCGGGTGAACGCCAGCCGTCCGGTATCGCGGAGAGTCTGCAGGGTACGCGGCGAGATGTCAAGGCGCAGGCAGACATCCTGGCCGTCCAGTCACTCTCCGGGTTCCTTACAGCGGTTTCTCTCATACAATCTGTCCACACGTGCGGACAGGTTCTCGGCGCGCGCCAGCATCCTCTCAAGGACACCGGCCTCGATGTAGCATATTTCCATATTTTCAACTCGTTTAAATATCAGTGCGAATATAAGGGAAGAAACCATGAGAGGCAAGCACGACCGGCACACTGGCAGGAATAGTCATGGATAGTCGGTTTTTGTCATATGGGAAGGAAAAAGAAAGCCGAAGCAGGTCTGGATCCACTACCCCCTTTGGGTATGTGAAAGGAACGTTGTGGTGAAAGAAAAAACTCCTTTTCACACATGGATGAGGCAATGCCGGAAGTCCGGCAATAAAAAATGTGGCTTCTCTATCCGGGTAAATGCCATGATTACAGACTTCTTCCTGTTCCTATACCATCAGGTCGGTTACCTTCAGGTTAACAACTTATCCAACCTGTGATAGATCCGGATGTGAAAAGATTACTTTGGCTGGCTATTACAATATAATAAGTAGAATCATGTCAAATCTACTGCTGCTATTGTTTGTTGATAATGGCTGGCAGTAGAACAAACTTTCGTTAAACCAATACGTTCATTCTTTATTATCAAGTTTTTAGACTACCTTTGTATTTTATTAACTCATTTACCAAACATTATGGGACTACTCAAACCGAATCAAGTTTTGAACAAAGCATATAGACAGGTTGCGATTGAAACAACAGATTTTGACTTATTCAAAAATGCCCTTCGCACATTGAGAGACAATATTGTGGATGGGCAAAGAGAACACACGCAAAAAGAACATTTACGTAATTTTCTGAGTGAAACGTTCTACAAGCCATACTACATGGCTCCCGAAGAAGATATTGATTTGGCTATCCGATTGGATAAAACTATCAAGTCCAATATAGGGTTATTGATTGAAGTAAAGAGTACCACCAACAAAGGTGAGATGATTTCTAATGACAATCTTAATCGTAAGGCTTTGCAGGAATTATTGCTATACTATCTTAAAGAACGTGTCAATAAGAAGAACAATGATATTAAATATCTCATCGCTACTAATATTCATGAATTCTTTATTTTTGATGCCCATGAGTTTGAACGCAAATTCTATCAGAACAAACAATTACGTCGTGAGTTTCAAGACTTTGTGGATGGACGCAAAACCAGTAACAAAACCGATTTCTTCTATACTGAAATTGCAACAACCTATATTGAGGAGGTGAAAGATAGCCTTGAATACACTTACTTCAACTTACAAGACTATCAACACCTGCTTGATAGAACAGACAGTAGCGCTTCACGCAAACTTATCGAACTTTATAAGATATTCAGCGATACACATCTTTTGAAGCTATCGTTCCAAAATGACAGCAATTCGCTCAACCGTGGATTCTACACTGAGCTGCTACACATTATTGGTATTGAGGAACGCAAAGAGAATAATAAAACCGTGATTGTACGCAAAGCTGTGGAACGGCGTGACGAGGCTTCATTACTAGAGAATACTATTAACCAACTGGATGCAGAAGATTGTTTGCGTCACATAAATGGTCGTTTGTATGGGAATGATTATGAGGAACGGTTATTCAATGTTGCAATGGAATTGTGTATTACTTGGATGAATCGTATCCTTTTCTTGAAACTGTTGGAGGCTCAGATGTTGAAATACCACAATGGAGATGCAATCTATAAATTTCTTTCAATAACTAAGATTCATGACTATGATGATCTCAACACACTCTTTTTCCAAGTGCTTGCACGTGACATGGGCAGCCGCACACACTCCATTATGCGTGATTTTGCTTACGTTCCCTATCTTAACAGTTCTCTTTTCGAGGTGACAGATTTGGAAAGTAAAACAATTAAGATAAACAGCCTTTCACAACGTACGGTACTTCCTGTCTTGGCGAGTAGCGTATTACGAAATAAAAAACGCAATCTACAAGTCAACGCATTACCCACCCTGCAATATTTGTTTGCTTTTCTCGACGCTTATAACTTTGCGAGCGAAGGCAGTGAAGAAGTGCAAGAAGAGGCTAAAACACTCATCAATGCTTCTGTTTTAGGGCTTATATTCGAGAAAATAAATGGTCACAAGGATGGTTCAGTATTCACTCCAGGCTTTATCACTATGTTCATGTGCCGTGAAGCAATCACCAAGACCGTGTTGCAAAAGTTTAATGGTTATTATGGCTGGAATTGTACCACCCGTATAGAACTATACAACCATATTGACAATATAGTCGAAGCTAATGAACTAATTAACAGTTTGCGACTGTGTGATCCAGCTGTTGGTTCGGGTCACTTTCTTGTGTCTGCTCTCAATGAACTGATACTCTTGAAATACGAATTAGGTATTTTGGTAGATGCTACCGGTAAGCGTATCCGCAAAGCGGACTATCAACTTGCCATTGAAAATGACGAGCTGATTGTTACCGATACCGAAGGTAATTTATTTGCTTACAACCCACTCAATGCGGAAAGTCGCCGCATGCAGGAAACTCTTTTCAAGGAGAAGCGTCAAATCATTGAGAACTGTTTATTTGGCGTTGATATTAACCCCAACTCTGTGAAGATTTGCCGCCTACGACTGTGGATTGAATTGTTGAAGAATGCTTACTATACGGCTGAAAGTAATTACACTTATTTAGAAACCTTACCAAATATCGACATTAACATCAAATGTGGAAATTCTTTGCTTCACCGATTCGCTTTGACAGACAGTATTCAGACCGTACTGCGAGAGTCTAGTATCAGCATCAGCCAATATAAGGAGGCTGTAGCTAAATATAAAAATGCCCAAAGTAAAAGCGAAAAGCAGGATTTGGAAACGTTTATAACAGAAATCAAGTCGAAACTGAAAACAGAGATCAACCGCCGGGATGCACGATTGGTTAGATTGAACAAACGCCGCTCTGAGTTGGCAAACTTACAAGCGCCTCAACTGTTTGAACCGACAAAAAAGGAAAAGAAAGCGTCGGACAAGCGCATTGCCGATTTAAAGAAAGAAATTGCGACTTTAGAAAATATATTTGAGGAAATACGCTCCAACAAAATTTATCTTGGTGCATTCGAATGGCGTATAGAGTTTCCAGAAGTACTCGATGCCGAAGGCAACTTCTTGGGATTTGACTGTATCATTGGCAATCCACCTTACATTCAGTTACAATCTATGGGTAAGAGTGCCGATGTATTAGAATGCATGGGTTACATAACTTATGCACGCACTGGTGATATTTACTGCCTCTTCTATGAGTTGGGTATGAACCTGCTTACTCCCAATGGTTTTCTTTGCTATATCACGTCTAATAAATGGATGCGTGCAGGGTATGGTGAAGCCTTGCGAGGTTATTTCGCAAGCAAGACCAATCCTATTATGTTGGTAGATTTTGCAGGTATAAAAATATTCGATGCAATAACGGTAGAAGCAAATATTCTTTTATCTCAAAAAGCAGCAAATATTTTTAACACACAAGCTTGTTTGGTACAAGATTCGAATGGCTTGAATAATTTGAGCGATTTCGTGCAGCAACAAGGCGTGAAGTGTAACTTTGCAGATTCTATCCCATGGGTGATATTGTCTCCCATTGAACAGAGCATCAAGCAGAAGATTGAGTCTGTGGGAATACCCTTGAAGGATTGGAACATCCAAATCAACTATGGGATAAAAACTGGTTTCAATGATGCTTTTATCATTTCTACCGAAAAGCGTGATGAGATACTAGCGAATTGTCAAACAGAAGATGAACGTGTTCGGACGGCTGAACTTATACGACCGATTCTTCGTGGCAGGGATATCAAGAGATATGAATATGAATGGGCGGACTTGTGGATTATAGCCACATTTCCTTCGCGGCATTATGATATAGAAAGTTATCCTGCGGTGAAAAATTATCTTCTGTCAATTGGCATAGAGCGTTTAGAACAAACAGGAGAAACTCATATTGTTAATGGCAAAAAAATAAAAGCCCGAAAGAAAACTAGTAACGAGTGGTTTGAAACACAAGATAGCATCAGTTATTGGGAGGATTTTTCTAAGCCAAAAATTGTATGGAGAATAATCGGAAACCAAATGGCTTTTGCATATGATGCCAACAATTATGTAATGAACAATGCCTGTTATATTATGACAGGCGATCATTTGGATTATCTGTTGGCAGTATTGAATTTTCCAATAACTGAAGTAACCTTCGTGTAATCATACGAGTCTGTGATTTCCTGCGTTTACGCAGTTTGCTATAAGCAAGATAGGCACGGCGTACATCAAGATACTTGTTACGGGGACGTTGTATGTGCAAGGTCTGGCAATGTTTGCACAGATGACGATGAAGCCATACAATACCTTCCCATAAGAGTTTGGTATCAGTAGGAAAACGCAGATGACTTTCATAACAGGTGGCATCGGTCATACAGACATGAAGGTTCTCAAGATAAGGTTTCCAATGCTCGGCAAGAATGAGCTGGAGGGGCTCAACGTCAAGGCGATGCGCTAGTTCCTGACGAATTGCACTAACGATTTTAGGATTGGTTAGTGGATGAAGCGGATCAATCTGAACACCACAAAACAACTGGTAATGAATATTACCGTTTAAATGCTCAATCAGTTGTGCATCGGAAAAGTTGGTATAGGACTTCAAGACCATCAAGGCTATTTTACCTTCGGGAGAAAAATAACTTTTACGACCCAAAGCAGAGGACTTCAAATGCATTTGTCGGGCCAGTTCCGAGAAAGGAAACAGAGCATGGAGGCGACCTAATTCACTCGTTGCAAAACTTTGACGATATTTTTTTAGCATATCGAACTCGGTAAAACCTAAACGAGGTTCGATTTCTGAGATTTTTTGTATCTTTACCATGTGTTTTTATTTTAGATTACCCCCGTTTTGGCCGTCAAACCGTTTTTTGGGGGGAATGCTTAAAGATACAAAAAAGGCAACTAACTCGCAATGAATTAGTTGCCTTAAATTTTATTATTTTAGGAATATCCCTGTTTTAATGATTGGTGTCTGGAACTGGTTGAGGAGTTATACTATAGACATTTACTGAATGTCCCTGTATAGTGTCGATAATATTAAAGAAAAACTTGTTATCTCCCTATATGCCAAAGGAATGAGCGTGTCAGACATAGAAGAGGAGATGCGTGAAATCTATGAGATAGAACTGTCCACATCAGCTATTTCCATCATCACGAACAAAGTCAACCAGGCTGCTCAGGAATGGCAGAACCGCCCTTTGGATCCGGTCTATCTCATCGTTTGGATGATTCTACCTATTTTGACTTTTCAGCCTATTAATTGTTTTGGTAACTTCGTTCATTAGCTTTTGATTGGAAGTTCTAAATGTGTTAAGTTCTTTGATTATATCTGCTTTATTATAGTATAAATTATACCAGCCTAATGTTTCAGCAGCCAATATGCGAAGTTCTTCTTCTTGGCTTTCATTTTTTATAATGTTCAGTAATGGCTCAATAGCTTTAGCAATAGGTTTATTTCGGAACCTACTTATTTCGCTTTGTATCTGTTTGGTAGTACTTTCCGGACTGTCAATAAGTGCAAAATCTCTTTCAAGTCCTTTCTTTTGGCGAGGAAGGTATTCTAACAATTCATTCACATAGGAAGAATCGTAGAAAGACCAATCGGCAGCCTGTTTCTTCAATTCATTCAAAGCCATATCATGGTCGAACGTGTTGATAGCACTAAAAATTCTGAAACGATGGCGGTTTTCATGTCCGCGTAATAAATAGCTTTCTATCCATGCCGGCAACAATTCCGGATTGCAATTCTTTTCAACGTATTCCACCGCATAACGACGGATCAGTTCATAACTGTCGTTCATGGCTGTCTGCAATACATCGGCAACCTCTGTCGGATAGTTCAAAGCTAATAGGCGTAATGCTTCCAACCGCACAACGAAATAGTTCGATTCGTGGTAACTTTTCTTCAGCAACTCAACGAGACCACTATAATTTGCCATTGACAATTGACGGAGCGCCATTGCCTGCATGTCAGCCATAGGGGAATTCAGCTGTTTTTTCCAGAATGTAACATTTCCTTCCTGCGCAACTAAAGCTTGGTTGATGTCCATATCCAGCCCGGCATTATTGGTGAAGTGAAAAGTCGGGTCACCGATCAGATGATTTTCCAAGAAGCAGGTAAAACGAGTGAACTGCCCGATGCGCATACCGGCAGCTAACAAGCCGAGAAATTCATCCGGCCATTTATCTTGAATGGTGTTAACCGTACATCCCATAGTAGCAATGGTCTTACCCTTATTGAATATATAAGAGCCTACAATGTTGTCATCCAAATGGAAAGAACCGTTGAAACAAGCATCGAACAATATAAAACGCGCATTAGGAGTCAAAAGACGAATATCTTCAGTATAGATATCCATATTACGGTTTACAATGGAATCCGATTTTATTTTCTCCTCATCGAAAGCTTCCGCACACCAACTTTCAGGCACCCCATACTGCTTGGCATATTCTTTGATAGCAGCTTCACGCCCATGTTTCTTGCCGTATGAAGGCACTTTGCTTCGCAAGAATATTTTGGCATTCTCAATACTCAAATTAATACCGGAACCATTTTCATAGCCATTGATATACTGCATGGTGGGGCCACCGTGGTGATGGAATAGCATGACATCTAATCCTTCGCGCTGAATCTCGTTCAAGTATAATGGTTTCATCGGATAGCGCATGTTAAAATCATAGAACTTCACTGTATTACCCGATTTGAATATTTGCGGCAATTGCTCACGTAAGGCTATTTGCTCACCGCTCCATGCCAAAGGATCTTCAGAATTGTAACCATGGCCACGGGCCATAGTCAGTTGGTCAAATGCATTTTGCTTTGCTTTTTCGGCAACTGCCTTTTTTAAGTAATCGCGTAGCATCTGATAACGGTTCTCACCTTCTAAATGTAATGGACGGATACGGGCCGAATAAATATCCGGTGAAATATACTGTTTAGAATCAGCACGCAATGTCATATAATGATAGTCAGGTATCAAACTGTCTTGTTTAATATAATCAAATTTTAATCCGAAGTCATCATAATAACGGTCGGAAGGAACGCTTGATTTCTGCCAATTGGCTTTGGGAGACCTTTTGAAAGCCGAAGATAGATGATGTGCATCACGAATCATTGGAATAGGGATGTCACCTATAAATACGCAACCCTCCAAAGGCGTTTTCTCATTCTCATGCAATTTGACAAGTTGCTCACGAATAGGTTCGGGCCTTTTCCAATCATCAATTAGCAAGTAAGTACCTAAACCTTCTTTTTCTATACTGGTACGATAAGCATCAATTTCACTTTTCGCTTCATCATAACTTTTCTGATCGACTACAATTGCAAAAGTAGTCTTTGTTTTTATACTAGGATGTACAACTGTTTGCGCCTGCATATCCTGTAAGCACAAAGCGGTAATTGCCAAAAGGATGTATTTATTCATATTTATAAACTTAATCTTTTGATTGTCTGTTCAAGCTCTGCTTTTAAATCTTCCGGAAGATTGGCTGTTTGTTGCATCTTCTTTATTTCTTCAAGAATGTGTGGCCGTTGTACAGAATTAGTAAACCAACCTAATGCTTCGGCCATTACTACACGTACTTCCTGTGGATTACCGGCATCACGAATTACATTCAAATAATCATCCACGTGGAAATGGAATGTATAGTTACGCACATTGCGGATTGCACTGATACGTTTTGCTTCCGGTGCAGCTACATCCATCAAGGTCTGATGGACTTTTGCCTCTTGTACAAACATTCTTTCCAGGCTTCTTAGTAATCGTTTTTTCTCTTCGTTTTCATTCAAACGGTCAACTTTTGCATAAAAGTCTTCTATTGTCTTTTCTACTTTCTCTTTCGGATAAAGGCTTAAAGCCTTGTTGGCACTCATTTGTACGCGTAAGCGTTCATTATGTTCGACCAATGCTTCCACAATAGCGGGCAATAAGGAATCGTCACCTACAAATCCAGCATAAATGGCACTTTGGCGAGCTACCATTTCATAAGTATCGTTCAAACCTTCGCGTAATGCTTCGATGAAGTTGTCGTCCTGATAACGGCTCAACAACTTGATAGCTTCCATACGAACCGTATTGAAGCCACTTTCCCGGTACTTCTTCAGGAGCAACGGAGATAATTCCTTTTGGGTATCGGCGTCAGCCAGCATACGCATGGCCAAACTTTGTACATCAGCGTATGGGCTGTTTAACAAATTCTTCCAATAGGCTTTGTCATCTTTGTGTATTGTTATATCGGTACTTAAAGTATTGGCTTCGATAGGAGCAAAACGGAAAGTGGGATCACCAAACAAATGACCTTCAAGTGATACGATTAGCTTATTGTATTGCCCGGCTCGTACACCATGGGACAACAAACCAATCATTTCAATAGTCCAGCGGTCTTGCAATACGTTACGGGTATTTCCTTGTGCTACTAATGTCTGACCGTCATTAAAGATATATTGTCCTGCTATATAGTCGTTTTCGTGAAAAGAACCGTTGTAGCACGCATCAAACATTATCATCTTCGGATTAGTGGAAAGATTTCTCTTCATTAAATCTTCCGTTACGATACGTTCATCAGCGTAGTGAAGAGAGTCTGCTTCCCAGAACTTAGGATTGTCCAGGTCTTTAAAAAACACCTCATTCACTTGTCGTTTTTCCTGCATCTGAATACGTAAGGTGTCTTTGTCACGTTTTCCAACATGGGACATGACTGCATTATAAAGTGTACTCTTCAACATTTTATAACGATTATTGAAATCAGTGCATGCCAATTCATCATTAATAAGCTGCCCTGTTGGCATTCCATGTTCATGAAACATAAATAAGTCAAGGTCCTTTCGTTGCAATTCGCTGAATAACTTATATTTCATAGGGTGTTTCATTCGGAAGTTCCAATGTTTGAATCCCATTTGACGACCAAAAGCTAATGGAAAGTTCTCCATATAAGCTTTTTCGTCATCCATCCATACAATCAGGCAATCGGAATTGTAAGAAGCACCATTGAATGAGAATACCCGATCTAATTGATTATGCTTATCTGCCTTGGCAGCAGCAGCTTTCTTCAGATATGAGGCAATGGCCGCATATTTATCCCCTTCCTTTTTTTCCGGATACTTGATACGAGCTGAATAGAAAGTAGGATTTAGCCGCTGGGGACTGTCTTCTGTCAATTTGTAGTAGAAATGCTGATGATTTACTGAGTCTTGCCTGATGAACTCAAACTTTAAGTTCAGATCATCATAAAAGCGGTCGGTAGGTACGGAAGACTGATCCCAAGGAAAGGCTTTCTCATTCATTTTGAATGCAGTAGTCATGTGTTGCGCATTACGTACCAATGCGACAGGCACATCGCCGATTAAAACCAGACCTTCCAATGAAGGGCATTCTTGATATGTTTTGATGATTATCTGTTTGACTTGATCTGGATTTTGCCAGTCACCGCTGATCAGATAAGTTGCCAAACCATCATCTTCAACCGCAGTTTTGTACTGATGCATGGCATCTTTGGTATTTGCATAAGTTTGGTTATCTGTTATGATAGCAAAAGCGGTAGGTTGTTTGACCAATGGCTTTATGACTGTTGTTTGTGCATTTCCTGCCAATGGCAAAAGAAATGCCAGATATATTATTTTTTTAATCATGGCCAATTAATTTTTAAGTCTGTAATATGTACGGTCGGCTTCTTCACGAAGGTTCTCGGATAAGCTCTTATCTTTTCTCAGTTGATCGCATACCCGAAGGATGTCAGGCTTCCGATAAGAATGAGTGAACCAAGCAAAAGCCTCCAATAAACAGGTTTTTAGCTTTTCACTTTCACTGGAGTCGGTAAGTAAAGCCAAGAGGCCGTCTACACAGGCATGTGCCATATGATTTTTCAGAGAATTGCAATAAAGGATGCGCCAACGTTCGGAAGTTTCTTTGCTTAATAACTCTTTTTGCATGCTACGACTATTATTGGCATTCTCCAAAACCTTACGCATCTCCTCCTTGTCTTGCAACACATAGGTCTCAGCCATTACTTTATCAATTGCCGCCTGTACGGCTGCCTGATCAAAGACTTGAAGCCCCAAACTCACATTAAATGCCACACGCTCGGATAGGTTGTCTTCTACATAGGCTTTGATTTGCGGATAAACATACTCGTTCAGTCCCACATGTTGCATCATACGAACAGAGGTGCGACGAATAAATTCATAGGAATCCGTAATGGCCAAGTGTAAGACTTCCCGGAAGTTTTTGTCACTAATCTTCTCAAGCAATGCCAAGCAGGTGAAACGTACCATCATGAACGAGGAAGTTTCAAAAGTTTTTCTTAATAAATCAGAAATACCCGGATAGTCATTGCGATAAAGGTTGTGCAAAGCAAAATTCTGTATGTCGGCATAGGGCGACTGTAATAACTCCAACATGCGGGACTCGCTATATGGTTCTTTGAACAAAGCATTGGCATCTACCTCATTGATAGATTGAAAACGTAGAGTAGGGTCACCGGTAATGTGCGATTCGAGAATATTCGTCAATTTAGCCCATTGCCCCACTCGTGCTCCCATACCTAACAGGCCGAGCATCTCGTTTGCCATTTTATCTTGCAGTACATTGACTGAATTGGCAAAAGTAGTTACGCATTTTCCTTCCGACATGATATAACGTCCGGCAATGTAATCTTTTTCCCGGAAATCACCATTATAGCATGCATCGAAAATTACCATACGGCTATTAGGCTTAAACTCTGTAACTTCCGACAGGATAATACCGGTGCGCAGGTCTAGTAAAGAATCTTCTGCAATTACTTTGGGATCATCATAGCCTGCAATCCAAGTAGTGTCCAAACCGTATGTGTTTTTCATCATATCCAGCATTTCGTCGAAAGACTTTTTGTTGTTTTGCTTTCTACGCGCTAAACCACGATAATAGTACTTCATTGCATCTACATGAGCATTCCACCTATTAGTAGCGGGACTACCGGAAAGATATTGACGTTCGGGCATACCATGCTCATGAAAAATAGACAAGTCCAGATCTGTGCGTTTCAGCATATTAATGACATCGTCCTTGGGATAATCGCTGAAATTATAACGGATGAAACGGGCCCGTCCCTCTTTATCGAATACGCCCGGCATTTGTTCGCGAATAGTAAAGGTTTCCGGTGTCCATGCAGTCAATGAGTTAGAGTAAGAGCCATCACCTGTATAGGAGAAGAATTGGTCTAATTTATTGTTTATCTGGTGCTCAGCCACCACTTTTTTAAAATAGCGGCTGATTTGCGCATGCGGTTCTTCGCCGTTATCAACAGCTTTGACACGTGCAGAATATATGTCACACCGAATTTGCTGTGGAGATTTTATAGCCAAATTATAATAGAAGAAATTATTTTCGACACTGTCCTGTTTCAAAAAATCGAATTGTAGGTCGAAATCATCGTAGAAACGGTCGCTGGGCACTGAAGAATCTCTCCAGTCATTGTTTTTCTCATCCATTTTAAAAGCGGAAGTCATATGCTGGGCTTTGCGGAGCATTGGAATAGGGATATCACCGACAAATACCACTCCTTCCAATTTATCCTTTTTGTAGAGCTTAACAATAACTTTCTTTACATCTTCCGGTTTATTCCATTCATTGTATACGATGAACGTAGGCAACCCTTCCATTCCTAGAATCTCCTGATAGGCTTTAAGCTCGGCTTCACAAGCCTGAAATGTCCCTTTATCTGTAATTACAGCAAAAGAGGTGTCCTTTACTTTCACAGCCGGTTTAACAAATGTCTGTGCCCGCAGAGATAATATGCTGCAGAGCATCAAACTTCCAGTTATTAATTTACGCATGTTTTGTAATATAGATTTCGTTATGTAGCATTAAAAATTACATCCTAAACTTATCGATAAATGAGTACGCCCATCATAATCATAGTCAGAGGTATTTACACGATCGAATACAACTTTTGCAAATAAGTTCATACGTCTGTTTTCTCTGACTTGTTGCGAATACGTTATCGACCCGCCAATACGATAGTAATCACAGTTATAATAATTAGTCAGCCCTTGTTGTAATTCGGTTACAGTTGGATAGTCTGCATGGCTGCCACCATATACATATTCACCTCCCAGATTATTGTTATACGCAACATGAACATCTATTAAAAGCCTGCGATTCAAACTATTGCCTAAAACAAAATTTTTTTTGCCACCTAAGCCTAAAGATAAATTTTCTGCATTCTGTACAGAATTAGGCATTAAATATTCATCGTCTTGCTTGGTATAATTCACATTTAATTCTGCTTTCCAACTATATTCATTCCCGCGGTTTCTGCTTAATGCATAATTAAGAGAAGCGGTTTGTGCCTTGTACGTAGAACGGATGTTATTATATAATTCCACCCAGCCACTTTGTGATTCAGAGTTATCGCGTTGAGAAATATACTGAATACCATCGATGTTACGATTTGTATATGTGGTTCTCATATAATTGGTATAGTCCTTTCCTTCCTGAATCATCGTTAAAGAAACATGAGCAGTTTTATCTTTTACACCGGCTATTTTTTTAGGAGTCGTATAGCTCTGCTGAACAGTTTCCGCTTTTACATCGTAACTGCCCTCAAGCAGTAAATTGAAAGAGGGCATACTGAAGTTGTACTGGAGAGCTCCACCGAAACGGTCTCCAATATAATTGCTGGTTACACCGCTGCCTATTCCTTTTATGGCTGTTCCCAAACCGTATAATATATAATAGTCCTGATCCACATAAGAGTTGACATTACTCATTCTTGAGTCTTCCTTGATAGAACTATACTTGAAACTTGCACCAAACTTGTGTGAATTATTCAACTTGTAAGTAATCCCCGGCGTCAGTCCCAGCGTATAAAAACGGGTATCCACACGCGGGTCGCGCTGTTTGGCAGCTAATGTAGCTACATAATTACCTTCCAACCCCAATGCCCAATGATTACCAAGTAAAGGAGTAGCTGCACGAAACTTCAGATCGTAATATTGATTTCTCCATTTGCTTAAGTGCTGGTCTGCGACATAGTAAGGCATTCCCCTGAATGGATCGGCAATGGAGGCGTTATATCCGGCATCTGTCAGATTTTTTTGTGCAAAATTAAATGCTCCCCACACATATGCATTTTTCAGATTGATAAAGCCTTCACTGGATACACCTACGATAGCCTCTTTCTGCCCCTCTTGCGGACGGCAATAGTTTCCGTCCTGTAAGTCATATCCCAATATAACATTCGAATAATTCTGAATATCATCGAATGGCATACCGGCAGCATTCTGTGAATGAGACCATAGTCGTCTTGTTTTCAATTGTTCCATAGCGGCGGGAGAGAAGCCCTGTGCCGCTCCCACCATACTTACAAGGCAGGCTATCATTACCAGCAGGCAGCTTTTCATATAGTTCATATATTGTTTTTTCATTGTTCTGTCTTTTTAGTTAATTATTACAATGTGTGATTCCATGAAGGCATTTTTGCTCCATTACGACGCATTACAGGAACAACGCCACGTTCAAAGTCATCCGTACTGTTGTTTGTATCCTGATATATATATGTACCTGTTTCTTCGCGAATAATAGGATTACCTTCTTCGTCTGTGGACAATTTGCGAGCAATACCTAAACCGCAATAAGTAGCTCCTACCCAAGTAATACCTGCATCAAGTACACCGGGGACACGTTTTGCATTCATCTTTGACTCATTGTTTACTGCTTCAACAGCATCCAATACATATTTAATAGGTATTTTTGCATAATAAACATTGCTGTTCGGTTTGCTAAGATCTGTTGTCTTCATATTTTCATCGTTGACCGGATCCCAAGCTTCTCCTTCAGGAACACGAAAAATCACATAAGCACCTCCGAATACGGATGTCAAATATTGTGGTATACTTCCCATCTCTGCTTTTCCTTGGTAGAAAATATGTTGCATATCATAAGCTGCCTGGTCAGGGAAGTTTGGATTATTCATATTAAACTCAAACTCAGAACTACTGCCGTCTATAGGACTTTGAGGGTTATAGATGTCCAACTGATGGTTAGCGGCAAATTGAGAAATGATGCAAGATTCACCTGGCGCTAACGGATATTCGGTTCCATTTCCTGGAAATTTCCACACACGTTCTCCATATGCATAATTATTACCGTCCGCTTCCGGCCAAATAGGTAATTTAGTGGTAGCTGTACCCGGAGTTAAATTTGCGAAATAAATACCGTCCAAATACAAAATGTCAGCAGAGTTATTGTATATCTCATAGAACTGGTCTCGGAAATAGACTCCTCCTTTTTCCGGACGGCTACCGCAATAATAAATCTCCTTGAATATTAATGGGCTCACTTTAAGCCCTTGTACTTCAATATTCAATGCGCTACCATGCTTAAATAATGCCGCATTTACAGAATTGCCATTGATGTAGTATTCATTGTTTTCTGTATCGATCGCTGTACCGGATACTGTTACCGAATAAATTCCGGGGATAATTCCGTCAACTTTCACACTATTATCAGTTACTTCTTTTACATAATGTAAATCTTCATCGTAATTGTCGAACTTTACAGTCAGATCTTTCAGTGTGGATATATTTTCAACGGTAATATCCAAATATACATCCACTGTGATAGGATTCACTTCTGCTGTGCCAGACATGTCCCTGAACGAATCGCATCCTATCAAAAGGGTACTTGCCAATGTAAACAAATATATTAAATATTTTTTCATAACTTCCTAAACATTATAAAGTGAGTGATAATTCCAGCCCAAAGAAAAATCGGTTATTCAATTGAATATATGAACCCGGATTACGTTTGGATTCTCTGCGCGGATAACTTCTGAACATATTGTTGGCAAAGAAAGAAACACGTAGCATATTGCTAATTTCTTTAGTTACATTCAAGTTAAAACAAAAATAAGGACTGTATGATTCTTTTATAGCATTATTATGACTTACATTATTCAACATATATCCATATCCTGCATCCTTTACTTGCTGGGTAGTGGTATATTTCCCCTTGGGAAACATATTTACAGACGCATCTTCCAATGCTAAATAGCCCACAGGTATAGAATCGTTTCCAAATGTATTCCAATTAGACTGCTGCCAAATAGCTTGTGCTGTCATCGTAACAACAAAACCGATACGCGGGATATTGTGAGTGGCACGTAAAGTCGTTACAAATTGTTGTTTGTAACTTGCATTGCCTTCTTGAGAATAAATGGCCACCGGTTTACGGGCTGAAGCAGCATCTTCGCTATTGTCATAGAAGCTATAACCCTGACGCCAACTCTTAGTACGCATCCATGAGCCATTTATTTGGAAGGCCGTACGGATAGCATCAATACGTCCGATATTCAAATCAAATTCTAAACCTTTAGTTTCTATATTTAAATTATTAGTTGGTTTTGCATAAGTAGACAATACCGGTAGGCTACTACTAAGCTCTATCCCGTTTTCTGTGCGCTGGTATTCATTGTAGATAAATGTATTGAAGGTGTTGAAGGTTTGGCTCATTACATAACCATCCTTCAGACGCTCCTTATAAGCTATTACATTCAGATTGGTTTTACCCACTCGTAAATTAAAACCGACTTCTGCTTTATGATTTTGGGCAATCTTCAAATCTGAGTTATCTACTTGCCGAACTTCTGTGGTAGTCATAAACAAGCGCTGGCTTTCCGGAATATTTTCATTGGTAAGCTCATTTATATTGATATATTCAAAATATGCATTTTCTGGATATAAATAGAGAAGAGAAGGCATCTTTGCAGCAATACCGTAACCTCCCTGAAGACTTAATAGATTCGGAATCAAATCAATGGATGCATTTACACGTGGCGAGAAAATGCCTCCTACTACTGAGGTATGATCATAACGCACACCAGCCTGAATGTTCAAATCATGCGTACCGCTTATGGACCATTTGAAATTATCTTCCACATATGCACCAAATTGGTTAATGAAAGGAATATCCTTATAGTTACGTGGACGGAAAGATGAATTATGACCGTATTGACTACGATAAGGAGGAGTACTTGGGTCATAAGTTTTTCCTTTACCAACGTTACCGTCACTCCGGAAATCCGCACCAATCAAGATGCGGTTGTTTACATGACCGCTCGCCTTGAATAGAGAACTCGTCACTTTAGCAAACAAATTAACTTCACGACTATCGATCTCATAGTGTCCCAAATAGCTGCTTGGTAGATAAACAGCATAATGATTTATGTCTTCCGGTCCAAAATTAGTAATTTGATTACCATTGGCATCATAGATATGCTGACCTGCAAAGTTACTAAGTACCGCACCGTTTGTAGTGGTCATGGAATAAGGAGATGTAGCAGAACTGTATACGGTTTCATAATAACTGTCTTTATCCATATACGTACCTGACAATACATAGCGTAGTGTTTTTAACCAGCCCTTATTTATATTCCATGTACCATTGGTATTCAAAGTAAAACCTATATCGCGGCCTTCCGAAGCTGTTTTAGTTTGTTCATCATCAGGATTACGTTCACGTTGATCCTTACCATAAATAAAATCAAAGCTGGAATTGGTACGTAACTTATTATTAAAGAAAGTATTTGAATAGAGCAACTTTGTTGTGGCACGCTGATAGTGCTGGTAACTGGATATTGGATTATTCGTATTATAAGCATAATCTGCACTTACATTTAAAGCGCCTTTCTTTTTTCCAAGTTCAAAACCGGTTCCCATAGACACCTGATAGATATTGGGATTGGCTTTTGCTTTGACACGTAGCGGCTCACGACCAGCTTTTGTATTAATAATTACTGCTCCTGAGGTCAGATCACCATATTCAACAGAAGGGATACCACGAACGATTTGTATAGACTCTATATTTTCAGTAGAAATACTACGAACATCGGTTCCACCAGCCGGCGAGGCACCTCCGGCCAATGAAGCGGGTGTTTCCGTACCACTTAATACCGTAGGGCTCATCGCAGATAGATTAGCATTATTTGAGATGGGGGCACCATCACGAATTATTGCGGTGCCCATAGCATTCATCGGAGCTTCCGGACCACTGGAACTGGAAACTTGACGGATGTTAATCTGTTGTGCCGAACTCATATCTTGATTCTGTGAAATTCCACCTGGCATCAATGACATTACATCATATAAACTGGTCGCTTGCATATGGTCCATAGCAGAGCGGGAAATGTGAGAAGATGTGGATTTGCCTGAACGGCTGTTGGTTGCAGTTACTGTAACTTCTTTCAACTTAAAATCCTCATTCCTCATTGTAAAATTAAGAACCAAATCCTTATTTACATTTATTAAGGTGTCAATGGAGACTTTGCCCAAATATTGAATTTGCATACGAATTTTACCAGTAGGTACGTTTTCCAGTATGTATCTACCATTTTCATCAGAGGTTGTCCCTAGTGCAATTTCAGGAATAGACACAGCTGCAAATTCTAAAGGCAAACGCTTGTTGTTGTGGTCGTACTCATAAACAGTGCCTGTAAGTTTTACTTTGTAATTGTTTTGCGATTTGATAGGGAGGGCAATTCCTATGCAAATAAGTATAAACAAGTATATAATATTACACCCCAAAATACCTTTTTTCATAAGTAACATCATATTTATTAATAATGCAAAATTATATGTAAATTTTAAATTAAAACAAACCATTGTGTGTAACAAAACTAAAATTATTAAAAATACATGTTGTTTTTGTTGGTGCCGTTGCATAATCTCACAGACCTCAACCGTCTGTTGTCTAACAATATAGCAACTGCATTATATTTAGGAAAATCCAATATATATTAGTACTTTATTTAAGTTCCATACATAGTAATACGGATCTTGAGTGATTAAAAGCAAACTGCAAATCTAAATAAAAAACGGGATGGTTGTAGTTCTGATATGCTATATCTTAATACAACGCAGATAAATACTTATATTTTCATTGATAGATCTAACTAAGTTAAAAAACGGATTTTCTCCAAAATTCTTCTGATAGCTCCGTTCCAGCCTCATATTTATCGCACTTTACAGAAGCCCCAGTTCAAATATAAGGAAACTGTATCTCTCTTCGATAAAAGATCTATTTTAGGACGCAAAATTAGATATTACAAAAGATTATAAAAATACCATTTTTTGGGTATAAAAACGCATCTAATACCTATATATAGGTATTAAATATCATTGGCAATGTATGTTCCATTTCATTAAGCAAACAATTTTTTGTATAAAATACAAATAGTACTTTTTTACCCACTTAAAAAGTGCAAGAATGTATAAAAGTCCATGTGTCAGCTATAATAGGGGCATGAATAGGCATCCGTTCCATACCTGTCCCTATTTGAATCGGTCACCCCACAGTGACCGGACATTACTCACCCAATTCGGATTCTCATTACAGTAGGCAACGAAAATCTGTATCAAGTTCCAAAGCCCGAGAATCATTCCATTAAACCTGGCAGGAATTGTGACAACATGTCTGCTTGAAACAGCTACTATTATGGTATCATGCTGTATTGTTATGCTATATACCATGTTCTAAGTCAAAACTCTTTTTTTTTAGAATTGAAGGTTTAAGGCTCCATCCGAAAGTCAATATCACTTTCTCAAAATTCTTTTCTACAGCACCCTTTGTATAAGTTAGGATGTCTTTCTCTAGAAAATTTTTGAAATCAGATGAACTCATGTCTCTAAAAATGTTTATATATTCTTTTTTAAGAAATTCATTTATGGCATGTGCCGATATCTTTTTTTGCGTGCACTTTTCTATAACATATAAGTTGCTTGGTACCGGTACCATCGTGTCCAGCCCCATGAAGATATTACAGTCTACCATAAGAGTATAAGCGCCGCTCTCGGCAAGAGGTGCGGAAATGCAGTAATTGGCTTGCTCAAGCAGAGAATCCACCAGTTCTTTTGTGGAAGAACTGATACTATTGGCCAATTGTTCATATCCTCTTAGATTCAGTTGGGATATGGTCTTTTCGATAGCCGGGATGAATTTCATTCCTGGACCCAGGTTCAAATCAAATCTTTTGTAATAGACAAGAAGCTCATTCCAATCTTTGTACCGTGAAGGTTTGATGATATTTACATTGTCTATACCATGTTGTTTAAGATACTCGCCGGAGGAAAATGCATCTTCTTTGAAGGTCTGTGTGTTTCCATCCGGGAAACTTAAATAGATGGTCTTATATGTGTCTCCAGTGTTGGTCCTTGCAAAAGCTTTACATTCCTCACCTTTGAGATAATATGCTGTGGTGATGTCAAAACCATTACCGCTGGCATCATTGTCATAGCAACAATTCCACTTTACCTTATCAGATGGGAATATACGGCTTATATTCTCTATTTGGGATTTGGTGACATATCCCCCCGTGCTTATGAATGCGCATGTGGTTTCTTTAGTATAATGGTTTATTTCGTAGAAACTCATTGCGTCAATAGCGGATTCAAAGAGATATATGTCTGTAACCTTGTCAAAAGGAACAAAATTGGCCATCCAACAGCTTTGCGCCTTGTCACCACCCGTGGCAAAGGCTTTATAATTGGTATTGGTCTCTGCAAAATAGTTCCTCATTTCAAAGTTAAGGATTTCCATCTGGGAGGGTTTGCGGAATGGAAAGCCGATATGATTGTTTTTTCCTACCTGGTAGATGAACAGTCTATTGGCGAAATCCTCCACAGTCTGTGGAGAGAGCTTCCTTTGGACGGTCAAATATGGATTATCCTTTTTGATAGGACGAGGATTCCAATAATTCAAATTGGATTCAATATCATTTGGATTCAGTCCCAGCAGAGGATTGTTTACCGTTTCGGTATCTTCATTGGTGATCTGTTGAGTAGGCATTGGTACACCATCAATGACGAAGAGAGGCTGGGTTCCTCCTGTGACGGAGTTGACACCTCTGATTCTGAAAGTCATTCCGCTTGACAATGAACCGTCTGTGGGGATAATCTGTACTCCGCTGATTTTGCCTTGTAGTGCTTGCAACGTCTGCGTAGAACTACTGTTTACAATATCTTTTATATTCACAGAAGCAACGGCGGTTGCAATATCACTTTTTCGCTGGCTACCATAGCCTACAACAACCACCTCATCCATCTCTGTGACTGAAGGGTCTAGAATGATATCAAATCTTCGGTTCTTTCCGATAGTGATAGTTTTGGGCTTATATCCCAGATAACTGATGACCAGTTTTTCAGAAGGAAGTACTTTTATCGTGAACTTTCCTTCTAAATCGGTGATTACTGCATTGGTGGTACCTTCGATATTTATCGTGGCACCGATAAGAGGTTCACTCTTCTCATCCAACACTTGCCCTGAAATAGTTACTTGCTGTGCTAATGCTACAGTGAAATGTAGTATTAGAAACAATGTGCTTAATAGTACTTTTCTCTTCATAGTGCAGATATTAAAGTTTATAATAAGGATTAATACAATTAGATTTAAAATGGTAGTGCAAATAAAGCGAATTATAATATCCATGTTTTGACCTATTGTACTTTTCTCTTGACCAAATTACAGACTTTTTCTTCAAAGGTAATCGCTTTCTATTAATTTCATTTATCACCGCGTAAAATTATTCGATTGGACTTTTTATAGTGAGTATTATCATGGGGAGTATTAAAAAAGATTGGATATGAAAAATAGTATGTTAAATCATTCTGTTTTCTCAAATATGCAGTGGGGTGTGAGCGCAAGGAAAAATATCTGTAGAAATTGATAATAATGTATTTTATTCAAACTTTCCATTTATCCAAACTCTATCAGTTATCTGCACTTAAATCAGGCTTTGATATTTCAAGAGTTTGGATAAATGATTAAGGATTCAGTCTGCATTAATACCGAACATAGCAGTCAGTGAACGATTGATACCTTACGTTCGCATCGTGCGAAGTCTATTCCTTTCCACACGGTTTTGCGTCCGGCTGAAGATGCACACTCGGCTTGCGCCTTGTTCCTTTGCTGTTTCTTTATACTTGAAGTTCTACAATTCGTTTCACAAAGAATTACCCTGTGGAAGTCTGCCCGCTTTCGCGTAGGGTGACGTTGAAACCTTTATCCAGGGCATTACACCATGGCATTCGCTTTCTCCACAATCCTTTACCCGCACCTCATTCGGCCGCTCTTACAATTGGCCACCCATCGGTTATTGGCTGACGGGAGAGATACGGGCTTACCAAGTTTCGCACAAATAACTGACGACCGACTTAGACTCCGCCTATCCACCAGCAGTGCGACATCCGTGTAGCACGATGTAACAGCGTACTATCCTGACTGCTTGCCTTTTGGAATGGCCCATAAATATCCGTGAGCTAATTCATAGTCACGATGGTACGGCGATTCACTTAGGTTACTCATATCAGTCAGCTTTGACATTCTTCGCCTATGATGCTTAGGTTGGAACGTCGTTGTCAAGAGGGCTTCGCACCCGACCGTTGCCAGTCACGTACGCCTCTTCAGGCTACTATTGATGGAACAATAGGTTCAGACACGATGCTGAACAATTACTTGTGTGACCTCTTGGCGCACATTACACTACTAAGGTAATGCTTTTATAGGAGAAGTCACATCTGTAAAAAACTTATTATCATGCAATTATCTTACTTTATCTTAGGCTAAAAGCCCTTATTCAAGGTGTCTGTATCCTATCATCCGCTACCGCTCGGTATCGGATTCCTCCAGACCGATGGCATGGCATATCTCCTCCACCAGTTCAGGAAGGCCGGAGTCTTTCTCCTGACGGGGATCGGGTGGAAACAGCGTGGAACGAAAGACACCCTTACAGACAGGGTCCGCCTCCTTGTTGTAGCGGAGGGTGTTCGGAATGTGTGAGGACAGCAGCCGCAGCCCCATCCTGTGGATGACCCGGTTCCAGGCATCATACAAATTCTTCCGTCCCCTTCTATCCACCATGTTCCAGAACAGCCGGATTCCTTTCAAGTTGCAGTTCCCCTTGGCGATCAGCTCCTCTTCCAGCACCTTGGTAAACTGCAGGGAACTCTGCATGACGATATTGTCCGCCTTGAGCGGGACAAAGATATAGTCCATCGCGGCAACGGTATGAACCACCCCCTCGCTGCGGAGCGTTCCGGGAAGGTCGAAGAGCACGATATCGAAAGTCTCCCCTTTTTCGTCCATATAACGCCGCAGGTCTTCCACCCCCTTTTCCGGGTCGCTTTTGATGACCGGATAGGCAGGCTTACGGATTCTTTCGTACTGCCGGTACAGGTTCACCTTCAGGTCGTCATTTTTCATGACATTCTCCATGTCCCTCTCACGCATCAGGGCGATGCTGTGCTGCGGGGAGTCACAGTCCACAACCGCCACACGCACGTCTTTGCGGTAATGCAGGACACTGGCCAGCAGTACCGTAAAGACGGATTTTCCCACGCCACCCTTCTGGCTGGCGATGGCAACCAACAACTCTTTTTCTTTTTTCATCATACTTCTTTTTCATTAAAAGTTAAACACTATTGTTTCAGAAACAAAAATAATGCTCCCATCGGGGGAGATCCCCTGTCATGGGGGACGAGCCTTTATGACCGGGCCGGGCAGGGACTCCTCCAGAATCATGTCCGTCGTTTCCCTGTATTCTTCCAGATGCCGCGAGACAAGGTGGTTGATGAACCCCTCCAGAGTGACCTTTCCGTTTCTCGAGGCTCCCGCCAGGATGGACAGTTTCCGGTGCAGGGCGGCGGGAATATGCAGCGACCGACGCTGCACGCCCGCAATGCCATGCAGGTATTCCTCCCCGTAGACGGACGGTTGCATGGGGCCATTTTTCCTTGCGGGACGTATAATGTCGTTACCGGACGTTCCACGTCTCTTCCGGGGACAGGCAGGCGCTTCCCCCATGATCTCACGGATGCGGTCCGCGTCCATCCCGCCAAGACCAATCCGCTCTTTTACGTTCTTTCCTGTCATGATATGCCTTCTTGGACAATGACAACGTTTTATCGGCGAGGTGTTCCTCCCGGCTGTCCGTCCTCATCCCAGGGACGGTAGACCTCACCGAGCAGGGAGGCGATGTCCTCCCTGTGTTCCTCCATATGGAGTTCCAACAACCGGATGATAAAACCGGAGATGCTGCCGCAGCCGGCGGCCCTGACCAGCATGGCGATCCGGCGGTGCAGTCTCCCATCAATGTAGGCGGTCTTCCACTCAGCGGCTCTGGGAGCGGGAACCAGAAACCTCCTCTTGTATTCCTCCGGACCTGTCACTTTCCCTGCCCGGACCTGACTTCCATGACTTGGTATCTCCACCACTGGTTCCAGGGATGGGGAAACGGGAGCTGACAGAAGGTTCCCCGTGAGTCCGACCCTCTCGAGAACGATATCGGAAAGCCGGTTCTTTTCCTTTTCTGAATCCATATTTTAAAATCTTAAATTATTAAATTACACAACTGGTATTGTCTCGGAATACAAAATAAAGGAAGAAGAGAACAGGATGAAACCACCTGTCACTTATAGTCATCCAAAGTCAGTTATTGTCATGATACACATGACGGGGGGGACGGAGATGCCGTTCCGTTCGGACGGTTCTTCCTATGCGGAGGCGACATCAGAGGCCCGTAGTGGTGTGGAAAAGCGAGCGGGATTCCGTTTCCTTGTCCACCGTTCCTTTTTAATCCTTATGGGCAGGCGTGAGAGCGCGCATCCGTCCGGATACGGATTCTTAAATTATCGGTCTATGGGAGTGTAAAAGTATTAATCCGTTAATGGAGAATTATGAAGGAAGACCATAAGGTGTACACGGCTACATTCTCCATTTGCAGAAGTGTAGAAGTAGTAATCCATTAATGAAGATAATGCAGAAAAACCATAAACCATATACGGCTCACTGCCGCTCTCCATTTGTAGATGTGTAGAAGTAACAATCCATTAATGGACAATAGGGCATGTAAAGGGCAGATTTCCCGTATATTCGCCTCCTTATTCCCGAATTATGGACGTAAGTCATATGATTATGGAGAGATATCCACCCTTTTATGGGGAGAGCAGCCGGCAAACACCTGATGGAAATGCCTCGTAAATCACAGGAGAATAGCCATACAATGGGCTAATACACAATAATTATTGGATAAATGTGGTCCGCTCCTGCGGACAGCAAGTTGTGTTTTCGTTTAACGAAAACAGGACGGTTTAACGGAGAATACACCGATAAACCGTTACTTATTTCAAGCTCCAGCGTCGCTTTTTACATATCTAATTATAATTCATTTGAAATCACAAAACAGATTGAACCGAATGTGGTTAGTTTGTCTGTTTATTTCATGTCCGAATCATTAGTATGCTATGTTGCAAAGTTCGTATTCATTATGAAAAAATCCGCTTACGAGAACAAGATATTCAGGTAATTTGCCATCCTTTCCCCAAAGAAGTTCGATGTTAAAAAGTTCAGAAAGCGTTTTGGCTATGTCAAATCCGAAGGCTTCGAGTGACGGACGCACTTTTTCCGGGTGTCGGCATGGTGTGCCGCAGTTACGCGTACACTCGTTATCTGAGCAGTGAAGACATTTACCTATATAGGCAAATGAACGCCCTCCATATTTCCGTTCCATATCCAATAATTCGCTCTCGATTCGTATCCGTTCCGGTAAAATGAGTTTTTGTGTATATTCAATCGGAATATCTTTGTCTTCAGGGATTATCTTCGTTGCCATAAGATGTGCATACTTGTATTGTCGGAGAAACGATTCCGTATCAAAATCAAATGGAGGACACCCCCAACTTTTACCGTAATTGGTACATTGTTTGCAAAGTTCAAGAAAATGTGGTTCGTCACGGAATTCGGCGATGTATCCTTCAACAGTGATGTCTGAAGTAAAATTTTCTACAGTGTATATACTCATTGTTTCAAAATCATTGTACCGCATAAGGAGTCGAAACGGATGTTTTCATTTTGGAAAAGTCTGTCAATGTATCCGCTTTTCTGCATTTCAGACGCGGTCAAGCAACTTAAATTCGGGGTATCTAACAATGCTATCGAATCGCACATGGACAACGCGATGTCAAGTTCATGTGTCGAGAACATGATACATTTTTTCTCGTCGTGGACAAGCCTACGAAGCAACGCCACAAGTTCGTAGCGATTAGGCATGTCAAGAAAGGAAGTCGGTTCATCAAGGAGAATGATAGGAGTATCCTGTGCCAATGCACGAGCAATCATCACACGCTGGCATTCGCCATCCGACATTTTATCCATCGTGCGGTTTGCATAAGCCTCCATTCCCACCGAAATGAGCGATTGCATGACTATCTCCTTATCTGTTTCTTGCATCCTACCTATCCAGTTGGTATAAGGAGCACGGCCTATGGCTACGACATCCTTGCACCGCAGGTTGGCGATGCGCGTGCGCTCGGTCGTGACGACAGCCAGCGTTTTTGCCATATCTTCGGTTTTCATGCAGGCGATGTCGTGCCCGTCGAGAATGATTTTTCCGGAATAACACCGGTTCAGACCGGCTATGGCGCGGAGCAACGTCGATTTTCCTGTCCCGTTTCTTCCGATAAGGGCTGTCAGTTGACCTTTTTTTATCGTGGCATTTACCTCGTGGAGCAACGAGTTTTCTTTGTAACCTATGGAAAAATGCTGTAATTCTATCATGCGGTGATGGATTTGTTGCGTAAAACCACCCATACGACGATTGGGATTCCCAATAGAGCTGTAATGGCGTTGATCGGCAAGGTGAATATTTTAGAAATGATGTCGCAAAGAAGCAATATCGATGCTCCCGAAAGAATTGTTCCGGGCAGAAGGACATGATGATCGCTATTTTGGAAAAGCATTCTTGTGACATGAGGCATAGCGAGACCTATGAAACCTATCGGACCGCAAAAAGCGGTTATCGTTCCGGCGAGCAGCGTTGTCGAGAGAAACAACAGGCTGCGTGAACGCCGAATATTCAGTCCCATTGTTACGGCATATTCCTCTCCGAACAGCAGGAGGTTAAGCGGTTTGATGGTCAGTACAGCCAACAGCAGTCCGGCAAACACCGATGGAACAAGAATCAGAAGTTGTCCGGAGGTGACGTCACCCAAAGCCCCCATCGTCCAAATGACAAAGGCTTTCAGCGATTCCTCTTTGCTGAGGTACTGCAATATCTGCACGACAGCACCTACGCCCGATGAGAACATCATGCCCAGAATCAGGATTACCATGATGTCTTTTATTCGCTGTCCGACGGCAGTTATCACGAGCAACACGACAGCCGCACCCACCCACGCTGCTCCGGCAATGCCTATTGATGAACCGATCCCGGCAAGTACCACAAGTGCCACACCGAGACTTGCACCGGAACTGATGCCAAGGACATAGGGACCGGCAAGAGGATTACGGAAGAGGGTCTGCATCTGAAGACCGCTGACCGATAAGGCAGCCCCGGCCAACAGTGCCACTATAGCTTTTATGAGGCGTATGTTGAGTACGATTTTTTCCGTGGCACGGGAACAATTTCCCCCGGTCAGTGCTGCCCATACATCGCGGATCGGAATGTTGACAGCTCCCACGGCCAAGTCCAGTAAAAAAAGACCGACCGTGAGCGTAATCAATATGGAGAATAATATAGTCGAACGGGAACGCATCTATTTCAGTTGCTTGTAATACACACACTCTTCCTGCACCAGTTCAGGATGGAATATCTTCACGAGGTCGCGGAGCACGATGTCAGGATTCACGACGGCAGACTCGTAATAGTCGTTACCCCCGGCTGTGTTGGTACGGGCGTTGTTGTTATACACCTCTCCATTTTTGAAACATCGGGTATCGGTGAATTTCGGACATGATGCCTTCAAGTCGTCAAGGGAGTTCGCCATTCCCACGTTCAACCACATGTCCGCATCCGACGCGAGCAGATATGCTTCTTCTAAGTCAATGGGGATAGAAGCGTTTCCCGTGTTCTTCTGGTAGATATAGCGGCCTCCCGCATCAGTAATCAAGCGGGCTACATAACTTTGGGTTGAAGGCATGAACCACGAGTCGCCATAGGGAACATTAAGCATAACCGAAGGAGTGCCGAGGGTACTGTCGGCCACTTTCTTTTTCAAGGCGTTGTATCTGACCGGGATTGCGGCAAAGGCTTTTTCACCCTTCTCACGTTTTCCTGTGACTTCTGAAAGCACTACCATCCATTCGGCCTTGCCGAGAGGCGACTCTTCAAGATAATCGCCGACATACATGAACGGTATGTCGAGTTCTTCGAGTTTGCTTTCCATTGCGCTTGCGCCGTTCACCCCATAGAGCAGAACGAGGTCGGGATCGAGCGAGAGCAGCAACTCGTAGTTGATGTTCCCTTCATAGCCGACATCGCCAATACTGTCGCGGCGGGCTTGGATGTCTGGGTTGGAAATGTAGTCGATTCCCGAAACGCCGGTTATACACCGGACTTCACCGATTGCGTCAAGCATGGCGATATGAGTGGAAGACATCGCCACGATACGTTTGGCGTCTCCTTTGAGTACCTGTCCTGCAAACCCTTCGGGAACCTCTTCACCGTTGCGGACGATAAACAGCCATGTGGTTACACTGTCCGCTCCCTGCCAGGGATTCCTGACGGTTATCAGTACGCTTTCCTTCCCGCCCGCCCCTTTGATGTCGAAGCCGGAGGCATATTCGGGAGCATAAAGCAGCAGGTTGAAATCATTGATTTTTGAGCTTTTGTTGTGGCAGCCTGTAAATGCCAGAGAAAGCAACAAAATCAGGCTTAAATTCTTTAATGCGTTCATATTGATGCAGATTATCGTTTACTATTTTTGTTTTTTCCGAACTTGGGTGTTATGCCGATGAATATCTCGAAATTGATGCCCGGCATGGGACGGGACAATACGGAAAGGTATTCTTCATCGAACAGGTTGTTGATGCTGCCCTTTAGCGACAGATCGGCCCATCGGAAAGAGAGCTGTTTTTCCAGTGTCACGTTATTCATGAAGTAAGGGGGCAGATAGCCCGTCAGGGTATAGTCATTACTCGACATGGTATAACGCTGGCTGTAATAACACCATTTGTAAAGCAGGCTCCATGTCCGCCATGACAGACGTCCGGTCACCGTTGCGGAAAACTCCGGCACGTATGGCAACTGTTTGCCGACGGATTGGTCTGCCGGACTCATCGGTTCGCTCTCGTTGATCGAGGGAGTCCACGAGAAAGTTCCGTTCATATCCAGTTTCCAGTCCTTTCCGAGCATTATATCAAGGTGGGCGTTGGTCTCTGCCCCGTAAGCATGTACCTTTTTGAGGTTTCTGGGGGAGAAGAATCCCTTGGTTGTGGGTAGCCAGATGATCCAGTCGTCGATGTGCGAATCGAACCAGTTGATACCACCGCTCAAAGCATATACATTTTCTTTCCCCACCGAGAACGACAACCCCACGTCGTATGTGAAGCCGTGCTCGCTTTTCAGGTCGGGATTACCGCCCGGCAGAAAATAGAGGTCGTTCAGCGTGGGAAAACGGTAGTTCCGGGAGATGGATGCTTTCGCCACGATATTGCCTTTTTTCGACAGTACCCCGTCGATGAAGAAAGCCGGGATAACCGGGGCCCATTCCGTACCGAACATATCCTCGCGAAGGACAAGCGAGGCGGCAAAACGATCGACAGGCCGCCATTTCGCAGAAACGGAACCGGAAAACTCGACACGTCCCTTGTCATACCCGACAACAGCCTTGTTACCTTCCTGCGAGATGATATTTTTGTCCGCGCTTTCCACCAAATGCTGGTGTACGGAAACACCGGCCGTGAACAGCCATTTCTCTGAAGGAGCATAATCCCCGTCCGCACTTCCGTAGAACGTGTTAATCTTACTGCGTGAGCGGGTCATCGAAGCCATTTCGCCGTTTCCCTTGTCCCGCTTGTAATCATAGGCCATCCATGTGTGTATATAGCCGCCTTTTACACCGACCTTCCATTTCTCCCGCACGCGATCCCACGAGAGGACGCCGCGAAACGTCTGCTCCCTTTGGCGGTTCTCGAAGTCCATGTCGTTCCCGTAATCCGTGCTGAGCATCGCCAGTTCCCGGTTGGAATTGATATACCAGGCGTTTAGCCCGAACTTGTCGCCTTCGCCCGTGTTATAATAAATTTCCTGCAAGACGTGCAGATCCTTATAAGCCCCGCTGCGGTTGCGTTCCGTCGGGTAATAGGAACCGATGATGTTCTTGTCCTCGTCATAGATGTTTTCCTTCTTGTCCCGGTTTCGGTATTTGTAGTCGTTGGGGGAAGAGGAATACACCACACGGGTGGAGGACTGCCAGTGTTTGTCACCGTAGGTCAGGCGGAGAAACTCGTCGAACGTGCTGAACGACCCCACTCCCTGCACGTACTGCAACCCGAACCCTTCATGGTTGGCCGGAGAAGTGGAGAGCCTGACCAGACCACCCAAGCCGCCGCCCGTTTCGTTTACCGATGACGTTCCGTGCAGCAGCGAGGCATCATCGATAAAGTAAGAAGGGATGGTGGAAAAATCCGTCATGCCCAGCATCGGGTTGTTAATGCGCATACCATTCCACGTCACTTGGGTATGCGAGGGAGAGGTACCCCGGAAAGCCACGGTGGATAACGTGGCGCGTCCGTAGTTCTTGACAAAAACGGATGAGTTGAATGTCAGCACATCGGCCATAGACAAGGCGATGTTCTCTTTCATGGCGATGGAATCGAAACGGGTTCGTTGCACGCCTATATCCTTCATAGGTCGTTTGCCCACCACCGTAACCTCCGGAATACGTAGTACCCTTTTGGTAATGCTGACGGAATTTTTCTGCTGGGCGGCAAGCAGAAAGGGCAGGCTTACCCCCACGAACAATAGAATAAGATGTCTTTTCATTTTTGTCCTCCTTCCTCGTTATTTCCAGCAGAAAGCTCCCGGAATGATTCCCACGTAAAATTCATCGATCAGCTTGCCTTGCGGCGAATAGCGATACACGATACCTTGTTGCTGGTAATCAATAGCGTCGGCCACATATACCTCCCCGTTGTTGGGATTGACCGTAAGGCCGTAGTATTTGGTGTCCCGAAACTCCAGAAAAGGCCGGACGGGAACACGGTCGGCTTCCACCGGCATTCGCCAAATATCGTTGTTGATCCAGTAAAGTGTATCCCGTGTACCGTTGAGCTGGACTTCCGAAGGCCAGTCGCCCAGCTTAAACTTGAACTGTTTCTCTACGGTGAAAGTCTCGGCGTCTATACGATAGAGAGACGGTGCCTCGTAACCGTATGGGCTGCCCTCGTAACCGCCATCCGTGATGGTCCACATCTTGTTGTATTTGTCCATGACCAGCGAAGTAGGTTGTATGCCGATGGTCAGTTCGTCCACGACCTTGTCCGTCTCCGTGTCGATTTTCAGGATGCGGTTCTGGTACGACCAGCAGTTCACATAGACGTACTTGCCGTATTGTACCATTTGTTCGGTGGAACCCGATTCCATGTCCATGTCTGGACATTCGATATAGCCGGTAATCTCGTATGTCTTGGGGTTGATGATGAAGATACGGTAGTCCCATATCTGCGTCACATAGGCTTTCTCATCCGACAGAAAATGGATATACCGGGGTGAGGTGAAACCTGTGATACGGCCCACTTCCTTGAAAGTATTGATGTCGATGGCGAAAATCACATGCGAGTTGTTCACCACGATCCAGCCTATACCGTCCCGGATAACCATAGACTGGGCCACATCGCCCAACTTGAACCCGTTGGCACGGTAAAACACTTCATTCTCCACTTCGCACGTGGCGGGATCGTAGTAGGAAAGCGTGGCATTGCTGTACTGGAAATTCCCCTCGTTGGTAATGAAAAGACCAGAGGCCGATACAGAGAAATCTTCCATCTCTCCGTAATCCCATTTCATGCAACTGCCGAAAACTGGCAGGCAGAAAAGAAAAAGGCAAATCCGTTGTATTGTTCTGCTCATTGTCATTCGGATAAAAAAGAGTACCCGAATCATTACGGGTACTCTGGTTAAGGTATAAGGTTTAATCCTGCTGCGTATATTGTTTGTCCTTCATATTTTGGAAGGTTGGGTTATACCCACATTTCGTCACGCTCCAACTTTCCCCCGTAATCATTCCGTTTTCTATAAACTTGCCGAAGAAAGTGTAGTCGGTAAATTTCGTCAAACCGTCAAAAACAACCCCATGCAAGGTCTCCAACTTCTCCATGGAAAGTGTTTCCTGAGAAAGAGAAGTCGCACTTTTTATCTGTAGCGTACCATCTATAGTCTGTAATTTATCACAAGTAATGCCTGTTGCTTTATTAACGAACAACCCTTCACCTCCTACGTGAAGCAATTCCGGAATATCCAGCGATTTACTTTGTAAAGATATTGCTAACGAACCCTCTCCCTCTTTATAATATACAGGAGAAGCTGAACAACAAACTTTGGATAGTAAGGGCAAGTTACAACTGGTAAAATTTCCAGATAAATAGAACTGTCCTCCCACTTCTTTCAAGACTGGCATTGTGATTGAAGCAAACATGGGTATTTGGATATATCCATATCCATCTATGATTTCCAAGTCGGGAAATTTGGCATTGCTTCGCATTTGGCCTGTCACATTTAGATTTCCATATACATGTTGAATTGTCGATATGGTATAATCGGTATTGTTGGTGGTTGGCTTACAAGTGAAGTCTTTGATATTCTTGAACGTGATTTCAGGGAACTTATTATTCGTGAGACTGGTGATGACAAAATTTACATTTGACAAATCTTCGGCTGTTTCAATTTTGGAGAGCTGCACCTTGTTTATAATTTCAATCTGGGGCGCTGTTTCTCCGAAGGTTTCAAATCGGGCGTTCGGCAACAGCAGTGTTCCGCTCACATCTTCAAGATAATCCAGCGTGATGCTTCCAAGTGTGGTGATCTTGCTCCAGTCGGGAAGTTGTTTGAGTGCCGTGAAATTCTTTATCTTTATCTGTCCCTTTATCGTTGTCAGTTTGTCCATTCCACCGAAAGCCTGAAGCACGTCATTTCGTTGGGGAACAAAACTACCGGTAGGAGGAGCTTCCATATTGGCTTCCATAATAATACTTCCGTTTACTGTTTCGATTTCCGGAAGGTTGATGGTTTCCAACATCACGGGGACGGTATGGAAATCAAGGCCACCGGTCTCTTTCAGCTTAAGGAAGCTCATGGAAGTCAGCTTGGCAAGATTGTTTACGGACAAGACCCCTCCGACACTTGTCAGTTCCGGTATTTCCAAAGACGCAATCGAACCGGCTGCTGTGTTCTCTTCATTGAGTCCTTGAAGATTCAGATCCTGACCTACAGTAGTCAGAACCGGAAACTCAAAACTCTGTAACGACGACGCATTGAACATCACGCTTCCTTCAATAGTTGCCAGTTTCTCGAATAGGACATACGTCACTTGGTCGTTATATACCGATATGTCTCCGGAGAGCGTTTCCAATGCTTTCATGGAAATCATGTGAAGTTCCGTAGCTTTCGAGGCGACATCGGTCGAACCTACCTGTAAACCTCCGGCAGAAACGATATTATCCAACCCTGTCAAGTCTGCACCGTTGTAACTGTTACGAATGACAATGTTGCCAGTAACCTCTTTCAAAGATGCCAATGCAGATATGTCAGTGATTTTTTCTGCCTCTTCCGCATCAGAGCCGATAATCAGGTTCCCTTTGACAACGGTTGTTTTGGTTGCGGCAAAAGAAGCTACCTCCTCGGTGGTCTTCAACTCCACATCTCCGTCAGATTCTATCTCGCTTTTCACGACCTTATAGGTATATTCGCGGGCATCTCCGTTATAGGATGTCACCCGGAAGGTTCGTTCGTTATCCCAGTCCGTTACCGTTTCAGGATCAGGTATGATTGTTGCAGAAGTTGTGTACTTGAATTCCACTTCGGCGTTGTTCAGCGATACCGTATAGGGAACGGTTATTGTTACTGTATTGTCCGTAATGTCGGCCGTGTACGATTTCCCGTCCACGGTCATCACGACCGATGTGATGAAATTTTCATCTGCATCTTCAGGTATAATTTCATCGTTTTTGTCACACGCTCCCAAAAAGAACAAGGATAGGAGCATGGGAAGAAAATAAATTTTCATACTTGTAATTTTTATTATTTGGTTAGATCCTCAAAAGAAAATACCTCCGTAGAAACTTCGCCCAGCCAGCCGCTTTTGGCCAGAACACCGCATTGTATTTTGATAAAGTCAATATATTGCAGATTGGCTTCCGTTCCATCGGCATGGATGGCATTGGAAATTTTGAAACCGTTCCTTTGTCCGCTTCCATCCACCGTACTGCCGCCTTCTATCTGGTCGTTTCCGAAATTATCCACGTACCCCCAGTCATAACTCTGATTATCCCAATAACCGGTTTGAGAATCTTGGGTGTTGCGGGCGGCCAGACAAGTGCCTGTCAGGGTATAACTGTTTTCCGAAATCCAAGCCGGATAATAATAGTCTTGTGTATGATAAGCGGACAGATAGTCTACCCAGCCGTTTCTACCGTCGGAACTGATCCATTGGACATCCATTTTTTTGCCTTCCGGACGGTAATAGGTCACTTCAAAATTCTGTATTGTTTCTTCCTTGCCTGCTTCAGATCCTTTCAGTTCGTACCACTCGTCATCCGGCAATCCGTTTCCGTTTATATCTTGCATGACCCATACGATACCCGGTTCGGAACTGCCGTCAAAGGCGTTCCCCTGAACACAGAAATCATATTGGTTACCCGAATTGGGAATACTGTGGTCGAAGCCGACGATGATATAACCCCCGAAAGAACCTAAAGAGACGTGCAGTTTGTCTTTCAAACGCTGTGTTGCCCATGCGACAGCCGCTTCAGGGGATGTTTCGTTGCCGGTCATACCGCCTATCGTGCTCGTCTCGTTGATAAATTGGCCGGGAGCTGGGGTATATTCATAGACTTTATTCCAGAGCTTGGAACTTCCCGAAGCCCGGAAGCCGTCTTGTTCCTTTTTGTCCACACAAACGACTTTTACGGTGGCAGTGACAGCCGTTTTCCCTTTGTCGATATTCCTGCTTATTTTTTCCGTCGGTGTGTCTTCCGACACAGTACAGGAGACGGTGTATTCTCCGGGTGCGGACGGCGTGAACTTGAACATGCGTTCCACTTCTCCTTCCATGACCTGACCGTCCACACTCCACTCAAAACGGGGATTGTCGAAATACTCCAACAACGGACGCAGGAAAACAGGACGGTCGGCAAAAGTGTACCTGTCCGTGGATGTTTGCAGGTAAGACGGGGTCGGGAATTTGACAACGTAGGGCATCGTTTCCACGACCTCTACGCTTACGTCTTTCGTTGTTGTCCCATCTATATTGGAAGCGTTGATTGTCACCGTATAAACACCGAGTTCTTTTTCATTGAAAGTATAAGTATTCTCGGTGGAAACGATTTTTCCTTCCCGTACCCATTCGATTTTGAACCCTTCGACATCCGAATGCTGAATATCGGGAGTAAATGTGTAATCGGTATTCCGGACGACTTTTAGCCCCTGCGAAGGTAGTGCCAGTGAGATGACCGGAGGGGTGAGTTCTTTCACTTCTACTTTCAGTTCCTCTTCGGCATAGCCTTCCGCATTGTCTACTCTTAGTTTGACATAAAAATCCCCGCATTCATTCCATGTACGTTGAAGAGACGGACCCGAAGAAACCAGCGTACCGTCTATCGTCCAAGCAAAAAGAGCATCTTCAACATTCTGGTATGTCGGGGCGATAGTCAATTCGTGATCGACCTTGACCGTGTAAATACCGGTCTCGCTGTCAAGTTCTATTATAGGTTGTCCTCCTACTTCTTCGGTAATGACTTCATCCTTGTTGCAGGAGGTGAACAGCATACAGGCAGAAATAATAAAATAGTGAAAACGATGCATGATGTGTGGATTTTAGAAAAATAACAGGGATACCCCCGACAGAAGGGATATCCTTGTATTCTTTTTATTGTATGGTGATATCATCAATACAGATATAAGCCGGAGTATTCAAACCGTATGCTCCCGAATCCGAACCCTCGAAGTTGAATTTCACACTTTGCACCCCTTCGGCATTGATTTCCCAATAATCCCATGTCGTGATAGGATCAACCTGTTGTTGGCCGTTACGATAATCGGCTAAAAGACGTTTGTAAGTGCGGATCAGACCGCCATTCGCATCATAACATTCCAGATTCACTTGGAAATACCCTTTCATCTCTTTCAGAGGAGTCGCTACCCCCGTAGAACCGAACTGATTACCATAAGTAATGACACCATAAGTGTATGAGGTGTTGCAGATCCACAGGCCGACCAATTTCCGGGGAACATTGAAATAAAATTCTGGTTTAGCCATCCATGCCTGATTGTAAGCATCCACATATCCGTAAACGACACCGAAATTGGAACCGCTGTGCCCGGCTTCCTTATTCTGTCCTTCCGCTTCCACCGCAGTGTTATAGACAGAACATTGGTTTAGATAAGAATACCACCAGTCTCCGGTATTTCCCGACTGATTGGAGCGGATGTTCCAGTTGGAAAGTGCGATGCCGCCGCTGGAATACTCTGTGCTTCCACCTACAGTATTAAACATTGAAAGGAAGAGATATTCTTCCGGAGTATTGTCGTAAATGGTGGTTACTTGAGGATACCCTTGGTACGAATAAAGATTTTCTCCGGCCGAGGTAGGTCCTGCTAACATGCCGGGATCGAAATCATCGAAAGTGATAGTTAAAGTACCGTCCGAATTTGTCACAGCACGGGTTTGCGAAGTTCCGGAATCAACCGGGTCCATCAAAAAGTCATCGTCCGAGCTACAGCCAGAGAACAAGGCGGTTGCGGTAAATAGACAGGCACCTGCCAGAAAGCGTAATTTTCTTTTCATAGGTCACTCATTTTAATGTAAAACATATTATTAACAAACACAAAAAATTCCCGTTCGTGCGGACTTACACGAACGGGAATATGTCTGTCTTCAAATATTGAATGGCCGATGAGCTATTCCTTATTTGATTACGACCCGTATATCCCGCAGGTGTAAATCTCATTCCGGTCATGGCAGGTCTTCTGACTCGTCCCGGTCATCGTGCCTTCCCGGTATTACACCAGTGGCAAAAGTTCGATGTCCGTTTTTGTGGACTCACAGCAGCGGGTACTGTCCCGGATTTTCACCGGGTTCCCTTTTCATTCGGAAGGCGTAAACCTCCCGAAACCATTTCCCGACTGCAAAATTATCTATATTACATATCAATTCCAAATAATTCATAATATTTATAATAAAACACACAAAGCATGACAACCGTACTGTTTTAATTAGAGCATTCAAGTTTACGACAAACGAAGACGGTAATTATCATACACAATATCCATAAACCAACAAAACAGCTTGCCATTTTCCATAACAATGCGTTCTGGAATAGATAACTGTTAGCTGCAATTATGCAAGCAAAAAAAGCAGACAGAATAATGACTATTAATATCATGCACCAGAAATTAATCCTATAAATTTATGGAAAACAAGTAAGGGAATGGAAGTTCCGTTGCCGCATGGATGCAGGTGAAGGACCTTCTCTTTTAACGTTGGATACGCCAATGCACGCCAACGGAAGACTCTGATATTATCTGTTTGGAAAGGATATAGGATGTGCGTTACTTTGTCGCATATTCAGAATCTTAAAAAGAATTTTAGTATGGAACTGACAATTATTGAAACAAGCGCGTATTAGGAGTTGAGAAAGCTGGTCAGCACGCTGGTCGTACAGATGGGCGACTTCCAGAAAAAGATTGCCCCGCCTGCGCCGGACAAGTGAATGGATGCGCAGGACGTATGTGATGGACTTATGCCCAAACACTTTCTGAAGAGTTTCCAGCAGCATCCCCTTGAGTATGGCCAGAACGGCAAATGCGTGGCGTCCGATGTGCGGGGTGACCTCGCCCCGGAGTTGCATTTCCTGCCTATGATTCCAAGACTGAGCCGCATGGCATTGTATTCACCTACCGGAAAGACACATTCGGGGAGTCTTTCTTTTCATCCGTACCCCTATATTTTTCAATCAGTTCGATAGCAATGGGCAATAATTTTACGACATACGCCACTCCCGTTTTTATACGGTTGCCCATCAGCCATGTACCGCCGTCGGAGTCGGTATGGATATTATCGTATGTTATGGCTTTCAAGTCCACATAGGAAAGACCGGTGAAGCACATGAACAGGAACATGTCGCGCATGGCACGCTGGCGTTTGTATCTCGGTTCTATATGGATTATCCTTTGCAGTTCCTCTTCGGAAAGGAAAGAACGCCTCTTGTATTCGGGCATACACTCGAATGATGCGAACGGATGAACCCGTATCCAGCCTTTTTCCTGCGCGATATACATCAGCCACTTCAAGGTATTGACACGCCCGAAGACAGTGGAGTTTGCCAAAGCGCATGTACCGAGCATCCAGTTGTAGTAATCCTCGATGAATGATTTCTCAAGTTCTTCGATGACAATATCCTCTGCATTCTTCTTGCTTTTCATGAAAAGCAGGAGACTCTTGTAATCGGCAACCAGACCGCAGTAGGTGCTTTCGGCTTTCTCTATGCCGATTTTCTTTTTATACGGTTCCAGCTGTTCCCTGAAAAGGTTCATAAGGGTGTGGCATTCCTCTGAGAAGCCGACATAGCGGTTATAGACTTTCTTGGCTGTAACAAAACTGTCGTGGTCGCAGATGTACTGGTAGTGCCTGGTGATTTGCGCCTTGATATTGTCAAGCTCCTGATTGAGTGTACGGGCCTCCTCGGACTTGCCTTTGGCCCGGTTGGTTTTGACGTCCCACAAAGCGAGGGACACTTCTTTCTTACAACTGAAACCGGCTTGGGTTCCATTGATGGTGATACGGCCCATAATCGGTGTCTTTCCGTTTTTTACAGACTGTTTATTCTCAAAACACTTAGCTATACATGGTCTGCGATAAGCTAAGAGAGATTCCCCTTACACAAAAGCATGGCATCTCCTTGTCGTATCTCGCCTTTATACTTTTATGTATAGTAGTCTACCGGATCGAATGAACAAGACCTATCCCATACATAAACCAATTTAGACTGCTATGTTATTTTTGAGGAAGAAGATGGAATGAGACCAGATACCCTCTTTAAGGCTGACTGTAAGTCGATTAAATGTAGAAAAAGATTGCTTTTGTCACAAGTAAAGTGTATATTTGCATTGAAAGAATCGTTCTTTGACAGAGGCAAAAGAAAACAGAATATTGTAATTCGCTCGTTTCTAAATCGTTACCTGATATTAATTAAACAGAAATAACTGTTTAATTTTCAATTAGATAGAGATTGTATGATGTTTCGCGGTGTACGAGCTCAATTTATCGGATAATCCCAATAATTCACCTAGCAACATCAACTGTTGGTTAAAACTGCGCAATGCCAACTGATATTCGCGATACGCCTCTTTAGTTCCTTCACGGCTTTTCAACAATGGAAATAAATAGGGAGAAGAGGGATCGCGATTCATATACTTCTTCACCAGGATCATCGCTTCGGGAGTCAACGTCACAGACAACGGGCGCCCTGTTTTACGCCGGCGATATGTTATTACGTTATCACGCAAATCACTCTTACGCAAATAAGCGAGATCGACAAACGGCATACCACGAAGCGAAAACATCAGAATGAACAACTCTTGCGCCTGACATACAGCAAATGGCACACCTGACGTACGAGACAATTTGGCAAACACCTTCTTCATATCTTCATCACACAACGCACGTTTATGATCGGTACGAGTACCGGTATAAACAGAACGGAACAGATGAGGTACATAAGGAGCTTTCCCAAGATCGACGGCACGATTGTAAACCGCACGAAACGTACGCAGATAAGTGGAAACGGTGTTCCAGCTACAACCACGACTACGAAGATGTATTTCAAATCCTTTTAACCACTCCGGACTCACTTCTTCAAAGGTGAAGTCCGCTTTCCCACAATAAGCAATGATGGCATTCAGACTGCTACGATAAACGTGTGCAGTACCGAAGTTTCCCTCCACCTGTAGCCCCGTGGCTACTTGCTTCATAAATGTTACTACTTTCAACATTTTCTCAATTTATTAATTTATTCGACAATAAAGATACAAGTATTCTTTCATCTAAAAACTCATCATACGAACAAAACTGAAAACGAAGATGTTTTTATAGAGAAAGCTATCAAAGTCGATTTATAACAAAAACCCGGACTTTCGCAAGCTCGGGTTTTCTATATCTTGTGAACGCCTCCTTTACCTATAGGGAAATGAGGGACTAGCAATTTGATTCTAGTACAACAAAAAAGACGTTCCAAGAGTAAAGATAAAAGGGATGCCAGTGGGAAATTAGGGTGGCATCCCTTTTCTAATAGAAGAACAAAGATGGAAGGATGGACTTTCACAAGCTGTGTCCTTCGCTTTGTTCTGGGGTAAAAATATCTTTTTCACACATAGGTGAAGAAGGGTTTTTAGTCTGGAATACTAGTTGACTCTTTTGTCGGATCTATTTTCACTGTAACCGTTTTACCAGCAGCATAATTAGTAATTGTTCCCCAACGTGATTCGGCAACAATGTTAACAATAATGCTAACTTCAGCTTTCAACTGCTTTCCTGTATTGGTAAGAGTCAAAGCACCCGTATTCTTATCTAAAGTAACATATTTAGCATTAGCGGCATCAGCCAATTCAAATGTAGGAGCTACAAATCCGAATATGCCTAATGGAGCTGCTCCCCATTTGTCGCCAGCTTTTACTTCCTTACCTGCTTCCCACATTTTCTCTTTATTAGAAGCTTTCCATATAGCTCCTGTTGCAAGTTGAGTAGTTGCATCCACTTTATCACTACCAATCTTCACTGTTGTAGCAGTCGGAGCAGTCCATTCACCACTAAGATCAGCAAGAGTAAAGGTTGTTTCCTTAGAAGTTACTAATTCGATATCTGCTCCAGCCGCATTTTTAGCAATAACCTTAGCAACAACTACTATAGCCTTAGCAGGAGCAGGGTTAGAGTATGTATTATCCACTTTCAAGACATTATCTGCAAGGCTAACACCAGTGATCGCCTCTTTCAGTGAGAACTGAACAGTAGCACCTACCTTCTTAGCATTGTCCACAATCGTTGCATAGTTCGCAAAGAGAGAAGGGATTTCCATCATGAAATTCATAGATGTAGGCTTGTCTGCCGGAAGAAGATTTGCGGTCAAAGCCAAACTTGATCCACCAGTAATAATCTTATCATCATACGTCAATGTGTAATCAGCATCTGTTACCTCAACTGTAATTGATGGTTTCAAAGTGAAGTTCTGTACATCAGATACCTTTACTTTTACTTCCGGTACATAAGTATCTTTTACTGTACCCTTCGGAACTACAATTTCCAATTCGTTTGTAGTGGTATTAGCTTTAAATCTCAAATATACTCCTTCTGCAGCTTTAAAGGCAAAATTCTCTGCTGGCAATTTTTCATAAACTTCCTGACTAATACCAATATCAGTACTACCACCAGTTGTACCATAAGGAACTGTCACATCAGCTACTTGTTCTTTTGTTCCATCAAATTTAACTGCCGAAATAGTTGGAGAAACTTCCGGATCTGTCGATGCCGCTTTAGCGGTAACATCAGCAAAAGCAGTAACTTTCTCGAAATCAGTACCAGTGATTGTTACAGTGGCCTTTGGTTTGGCTATTTTACCATTAGAAGCATCAGTATAATTTTTCAACTTCAGTACACCCTTCTCAATGGTATAGGAAGCCGCATCATCGCCCTCTACCTTATATGATACTACGAACTTCTCGGCATTCACACTGCTTGCCATTGGCTCATTAGTAACATCATCACCAGCTCTATTTTTACCAGTAATCTGAAGAACAGCTCCCGTTGCATAATCTACAACTGATAGAGGTTTATCATAAAGAATATAATCAATTTCTTTATTCGGTGATTCCACTTTTACATCAGTAATCGCTCTATAATCCGAAATTACCGGGAAATAGTTCGAACTGATATTAGTCAGATTCTTGCTTTGATCTTTAGCGATAAGATTCAGACTAACAGCGAAACTCTTGTCCGTTGAAGTAGAAATAGTAAAAGTAACGATACCTGTAGCTTCGTCTACTTCCGTTTTCTCAATGTTATAAATCTCGGCTGTGCGGGTCTTAATTTCCTGTCCGTCGAACGAAGGAGCATAATTCTCTGCGAAGTTGGCAACGGCCGTTGCAGGAGAAATACGGAATTTCATCTGGATCGGTTTCGTTTCAGCTACCAATTTATTATCGTAGAAATAAGACATAAAGATGATTTTACCATCTTCATATTCAGGAACATAAACTACGCTCTGAATCTGATTTTCAAGTGCTGTGATACGAGTTTTTAATGCAGTAAACTCTCCATCTACCCCACTTTTATAAGTAGCAAGATAGGCTTCTACTTTATTATCAAAATCTGCTTTAGTAGCGCAATAGCCATAACTAGCTTTGATCGTAGAGATTTCAGCCAATACTGCCGCAAAATTTTCATAACCACCACCAGCTAAAGCTGTTTCGATAGTTGTTTTAAATGTAGTAAGCGTAGTGATATTACTGGTAACAGTTTGGTAAGCAGTTGCCTGTTCACTCTTATAAGTTTCAAAACTAGTACTCAACGTTGCTAATTTATCGTCTACACCTTTGATAGCAAGATTGATAGCAGAGGTTTCCGCCAATACCTGTGATTCAATAACCTCGTTTACATATTTAGCAATAGAGCCATTGTCTTTCAGCAACTCCAGAACTTCGTTATCAACCAATCCTGCAAGTTCAGAATGGGCTACGTAAGCAGTCAAATCATCCTTCGATGCAGCGTTTTGATTGAATGTTTCCAATGCGGTGATTCTGCCATCCAATTTTTGCAGTTCCAAGATATTAGCTTGTATCTCAACAATAGCAGCCGCATTATTGTCAGCCATATCTTTTACAGCCTTCAATTCATTCTTAGCTTCTGCCAGTTCATTTGCTAATTTTTTCAGGTCTTCGCTAGATGCAGCACCAGCCAATTTTTCTGTCAGGTCGGCAACTTTAGCTTCCAGATCTTTTTTCGTTTCGTTCAAAGTTCCCTCGATTGAGTTTACTTGTTTTGAAAGTTCGGTAATCTGGTCGCCCAATGTTTTAATAGTACTTGCATCTGCTTTGTTTTCCAACGCAGTCTGCAACGCTTCTACTGTTTTCAGCAAATCCTGTACTGCCTTGCTATCCGCCTTACCATCAATAGCAGTTTGCAATTGAGTCTGCAAAGTTTGAATGGCACTAGATATGGCCGCTTTCATGTCCTCTGTACTCACCGGATTAGTGGACGTAACTTTATCAATCTGCTCTTGCAGATTTTTGATGTCATCGTCATAGTCCTTACAACTCGTTACAGTTGTACTAACCGCAAGCGTCAATGCCCCAAAAAGCATTACCCTAACAAATTTTTTCTTCATAACTACTTAAAAATTACATTAATAATATATTATTAAACACTAAGTTTCAATAATAGCCGCCCGTTACTTCGTAGGTAACGGATAAACCTTTGTACCTGCTCTTTTGGAGTAGTCAATACTGAAAAATAAGACGATAAGCAATGAAACATTTTTACCCCTGCTTCTGAAAGGCAGTAGAGGGAGGGAAATCTTTTGCAAAATTTAGAAGTTAACAAAGTCCTAATACAAAGAATCCGTGTGTTTTATTTGTTTAATTCCTCTTTTGAGTAGTTTATTAGAAAAAATGTATGATTTCGTTTGGTTGTTTTAAGAAATATGCTCATATTTGCACCGATATTTCAACCCGTTACCTACGAAGTAACAGAGTAAAAATCAAGCACTTGCACCCATCACCGAGCGTTTTACAAAGTCGAGCACCTGTTTATTTGCTTCATCAATTTTCTTACTTCGAAAAGGTTTCAAATAAGTTTCCGTTACAGTGATAGACGAATGTCCCATTGCTTCGGAAATAATGCCCGGATGAATTTCGCAATAATACGCAGTCGTCGCCCAAGTATGACGTGCGGTATATGAGCTCAACCGGTCTTTGAGTCCAAGCAGCTTTCCCACCAGTTCCAACTGATAGTTAAAATTGCGCAGAGCCAGTTGATATTCCCTATACGCCATTGGCGAACCTTCGTCACTGTGAAGAATCGGGAATAAATAGGGCGACTGCTCCTCGCGACTCATATACTTCCGTAAAAGAAACATCGCTTCCGACGTCAACGTCACAGACAGTGGACGCCCCGTTTTACGACGACGATAGCTAATCACATTCCCCCGGAGATCACTCTTACGCAGATAAGCCAGATCGACAAAAGGCAGCCCCCGGAGCAGGAACATCAGGATGAACAATTCCTGCGCACCCCTCATGGCAGGAGTAACCGCATCCGACTGCAACAGACGGGCAAATACCTTCTTCATATCCTCCGCATCCAATGCCCGACGACGGTCCGCCCGCGTACCTGTATATACGGAGCGAAACAAATGCGGCACATAAGGCGCTTTCCGAAGATCGACAGCACGATTGTAAACCGCACGCAACGTGCGAAGATACGTAGACACCGTGTTCCAGCTACACCCACGAGCACGAAGGCTACCCTCAAAATGCTTCAACCACTCCGGAGTTATTTCCGGGAACGACAAACAACCGGAACCCTGAAAAGTAAGAATCGCATTCAAACTACTTCTATATACATGAGCAGTCCCTAAATTCCCACTCTGCTGCAAATCAACAGCCACTTGTTTCATAAACGAAGTAAAACTTTCCTTTTTCATTAAAAAATAATTTAATAATTAATATTTACTAATTTCACAATTTACTTTAGTAAAATACGAAAATATATATACAAAGATTTACATATATAAAATTATAATATTAAAAACTGAAATATTCACATTATCTATCAAATTTATTTTTATACATTTGCGCAGTTTTTTAAACAAATAATCATTTTAATTACTAAAAAACAACAAAGTTATGAACAACAATGAACCAGCTGCCGAACACTACAGCATCAATGGATTCAAGTATTTCTCCGAGTTGGCGAAAGAATATTTTCCAGATCTGGCAAACGCCTCTTCCGCCAGCAAAAAAATGCGCAAACGCATCAAAGCAGACAAGACGTTGAACGAACAACTGGCTGCCGCGTATTACACCTGCCAAACAATCGACATCAGTCCCGAAATGCAACTAATCCTTTACCGCCATTGGGGACCTCCCCACATCGACCTGCCGACCAACGTTTAATTACGTAGTAGAAAACGAAAACATCGACAAGGAATAAAAAGAAAATCGAACTATATATTTTTAAATATATCATTTATCTTTTTATTGTTTATTATGTATTCCACTTTGCGTTCACCACTTTTTTCGGAAAAGAAGATAACTATCATTTATACAGCTATTTACAGAAAGAAAAAAGCGTTCCACAAAGCGTTCGGCAAAATGACCGTTTTTTTCATTCCAAACAGAGCCTCCGAATCCTCCCAACGAAGGCTCTGTTTATCTCCGGCAGAAGTTCTATCAAACACAAACAGAGCATCCGTTTCATCTCCTGATCGCTTCTTCGCCCCATGAAAGAAAACAAAAATACAACAACTTACGTACCACAACTATTCTTCTTCGTCCACACCCGTCCACAAACAGACACACCCCTTGCAAACCGCACGGGAATAGCGTACTTTTACAGAAAATTTAAATAACACTCAATGAAAAATTTCAATTTTCAAGCCATGCTGAAACATGGTTTTCTCATTATCCCTAAAGCCTTACTACAGCAGCAGATAGAAGACCGACACATGCAAGAAGGAGAAATAGAAGCTCTCCTGAAAATTCTGATGAAGGTCAATTATTCGGATACACTCTACAACGACCGTCAAAATAAAAACTGCCTGTGTAAAAGAGGCGAAAGCCTGTTTAGTTATCGCGACTGGAGCCACATCTTCCACTGGTCTGTCGGAAAAGCCTTCAGGTTCATACACGAGCTTGCCACGCTGGGAATTATAGAAATCATCTCTCACCCCAACAATTCCTCCCTGCATATTCGTGTCGTCGAATACGATAAATGGATGGGAGTTCCCGATAGCGACAAGCAGAAAAAGAAAGCCGTCAACGAAAAGTTTCACCTGTTCTGGAATGAATTCCACAGCATCACACAGCTCCCCAAAGAGAATATCGCCAAAGCACAACGCGAATGGAAAAAGTTGGGCGACAAGGAACAGCAACTCGCCATCGACAGGATAGAGGAATATTATTTCCACCAAACGAACATCAATTTCCTTCTCCATGCCGCCAGCTATTTATCCAACAAAGCTTTTCTTAACGAATACTGATAATATGAATACCGAAAACAGAGTTTCGCCACAGGCTCCCGAAATAGAAGAAGCTATCATCGGCGCCTGCCTGATAGAACAGGGAGCCATACCACTGGTAGCCGACAAGCTGCGTCCCGAAATGTTCTACGTCCTGCGCCATCAGGTTATCTATGCCGCCATACTGGCCATGTATCATGCAGGAATAAAGATAGACATCCTCACCGTAAAAGAAGAGCTTTCCCACCGTGGAAAGCTCGAAGAGGCGGGCGGACCGTTCGGCATCACCCAATTGAGCAGCAAGGTGGCAACCTCCGCCCATCTTGAATATCATGCGCAGATCGTACACGAGAAATACCTGCGACGCGAAATGATTCTGGGGTTCAACAAACTCCTCGCCTGTTCGCTAGACGAAACGATGGATATTGACGACTCACTGGTAGACGCGCATAACCTGCTCGACCGTCTGGAAGGCGAATTCGGCCATAACAACCACATGCGCGACATGGATGAACTAATGACCGCCACCATGGTAGAAGCCGAAGGACGTATCGCCAACAACAAAAACGGAGTAACCGACCTCCCTACCGGACTGGCGGATCTGGACCGCATGACGTCCGGACTACAGAAAGGCGAGTTGGTGGTGGTCGCCGCCCGTCCCGGCGTAGGAAAAACGGCATTCGCACTACACATGGCACGAAGCGCAGCAATGGCAGGGTATGCCGTAGCTGTCTACAGCCTCGAGATGCAAGGGGAACGACTAGCAGACCGATGGCTGACAGCGGTCAGCGAAATCAGCGCCCGCCATTGGCGATCGGGAACCGTCAGCCAACAGGAACTCGTAGAGGCACGCACAACAGCCGCTGACCTCAAACGCCTGCCGATACACGTAGACGACAGCACATCGGTCAACATGGAACATATACGTTCCAGCGCGCGACTGCTGCAAAGCCAACATGCGTGCGATGCTATTATTATCGACTACCTGCAACTCTGCGACATGACGACCGGTCAAAACAACCGCAACCGCGAACAGGAAGTGGCACAAGCCACCCGCAAGGCAAAATTGCTAGCCAAAGAACTGAATGTACCAGTCGTACTGCTTAGCCAGCTAAACCGCGAATCGGAAAACCGCCCTGCCGGCCGTCCCGAACTGGCTCATCTCCGCGAGAGCGGAGCTATTGAACAGGATGCAGACGTCGTCATGCTGCTCTACCGTCCCGCCCTTGCAAGGGTGACGACCGACCGGGAAAGTGGTTATCCCACCGAAGGTCTGGGAGTAGTCATCATAGCCAAGCAACGCAACGGAGAGACAGGAAACGTCTATTTCAGACATAATCCGGAAATGACCAAGATCACCGAATATGTCCCTCCGTTAGAGTATATGCTGAAACATGCCAAATAAGAAACAGTTACACTAATAATATACAATTTTATATTACAACATATAGCATAAATCATTTTCTCATTTTATTTCATTATACATACAATATATATAGCAAAACACTTGACTTTCCCTCTCATATTTCGTATATTTGTAATGTCGTAAGGACAGAGAAAATTTTATTACTTAAACCTTAACTTTTTATTGTATGAATGTATTAGTGGAGCGCTATCAGCGCAGAAAGTATGTGAATCAACCGGATTCACAGATGTTGTATTATGTACGCCAGAAATCGGGCACAGTGAGAGTGATGGACATCAACAAGCTGGCGGATGCCATCGAAGCGAACTCCTCGCTCACTGCAGGAGACGTGAAGCATGCCATTGAGGCTTTTGTCGAGCAGTTACGCCTATCGCTTACCCAGGGCGACAAGGTGAAGGTTGACGGATTGGGTACGTTTCATATCACATTGAGCAGCGAGGGGGCAGAAAAAGAGAAAGATTGCACGGTGCGCAGCATCCGCAAAGTAAATGTCCGTTTCGTGGCGGACAAGGCGCTTCAATTGGTAAATACGAGCCATGCCACTACCCGAGGCGAAAATAATGTCGATTTTATCCTGACAGCAAAGGGCGACGGAGAAGGTGACGATGACGGAAATAGCGGTAGCGGTGGAAACAGCGGCGGAAGCGGAGAAGCTCCGGACCCGGCAGCTTAATCTTTAAAACAGCGCCGCATGGATATTACGGAGTGATTTCTACAGTTACTCTCTATGCGGTTTCTGTTTTCTTCTACATTTATTTTTTAATTCTCAATTTTCAATCCTCAATTTATTAAAATGCTTGATAAAATCATAGAGATCATTATAACGATCCTGCCCTTTCTGGGCAGTAACCGCAAAAAGCGCAAAGTAATGGCGCAAGAAGTAAAAGAGTTCAGCGAACTGGTGAAAGACCAATATACTTTTCTGATGCAGCAGTTGGAAAAAGTGTTGAAGGATTATTTCGACCTTAGCTCGAAAGTGAAAGAGATGCATACGGAGATATTCTCATTAAGAGGTCAGCTGGCGCAGGCTGCCACCTTGCAATGCATCCATAAAGAGTGCTCGCAACGTAGCATGGCGGAAGCCTGACAATGAACGGTCTTATCCATGAGAACTATCAATCTAATAGTAATCCATTGCTCCGCCACGCGCGAGGACAAGAGCTTCACGGAATATGATCTGGATATCTGCCACCGCAGGCGCGGATTCAACGGAACGGGGTATCATTTTTATATCCGCAAGAACGGTGATATAAAGTCTACCCGTCCGATAGAAAAGGTCGGTGCGCATTGTCGCAGTTTCAACAAGGAAAGTATAGGTATCTGCTACGAAGGAGGACTCGACTGCATGGGACAACCGAAGGACACACGCACCTGTTGGCAAAAACACTCTCTGCGTGTATTAATTCTCACTTTATTGAAAGAGTATCCCGATTGCCGGATATGTGGACACCGGGATCTTAGCCCCGACCTGAACGGAAACGGCGAGATTGAACCGGAAGAATGGATCAAAGCCTGTCCTTGCTTTAATGCTGAAAAGGATTGGGATAAAGTCTAAAAAAATTAGCTTTATTATAATTTAGGCACGGATAACACGGATTTCACGGTTGCTTTGTACAAGCATAGCACTAACCGTGCAATCTGTGTAATCCGTGCCTAATCTTTAACTTATGATTTTGCTAGACTACGCGTTATCAAAGGCCGTTTAGAACCGACGTAATATGCTGTCTAATTTTCCAACGAGGTAAAAAGGTAGATTTATCAATTTGAATTCTTTTCCGTCTGCCGTCTTTACCTCATCCACAGCATAAGGCTGCGACCATATTCTGACTGCAACAGTCTGATTAGAGTGATTCATAAAAGAATGTAAGGAACGCAAGTGGGCGTTATGCCCTGATTTGACTTCAATGGGATAAACCATAGAATCCTGCACCCACACATAATCGACTTCTGCATTAGAACCACTTTTATTACGCACCCAGAAACAACGTTTCTGACTGACTTTATCTGTCAGTGTCAACAGTTCTTGCGCTACAATCTGCTCCGCTATCATACCACGCCAAGCATCCATTATATCTTTTGCTCCCAAAACCTCTTTCTGTACCTGTGCCGCATAATTCACCAATCCTGTATCTAACCAGACCAGTTTGGGCATACGCTTTATTTCAGGAGTGGCCGGAACTTCCGTTGCCGTAGTCGGATAAACTAATTCCAGCAACAAAGTTATAAAGAATTTCCAAAGATGGGGCAAAATACCATTGATTTTGTTTCAAAGATGGGGCAAAAGTCTATCGTTTATGTTCCAAAAATGGGGCAAATCCGCCTAATACTGTCGTAAAGATGGGGCAAAAAGAACGTATTTACAATCAGCTAATCTACAAATTAGACGACTTACCATGTACTAACTCCAATCGTACATCGTAAATCGTCTAATCGTAAATGAACTTAATCGTAAATTATTTTTCTACTTCACGTCGAATGCAGCATCAATCAACGCTTTCAAGTTCAGATAATGACTTCTGTATATTCCACTGGAAGCATTTGCCGCATTGGTCAGGTCTCTTCTAAGATCAGTCAACTGTCCGCGTGCAATAGTCGGTGCTTCAGAAGGGAAATCGAAAGCTACGAGCGAATAACCACCCAGACTTCCGAGCGAACCGGAACTGTTCTTCGGTTTATCAAGCATTCCAATCAACGCATTGACATAAGTCTTTTGCAAACTACGTTGGGAAGCATCCGGTTTCTTTCCTCCTTGCATATCGCTCCAGATACTCTTCTTCAAATCACGGAACAAATCGTTGGCTGTGTATGCCTTCGCTCCGTTGACCAGTTCGTTGTCCGTCATCTTATCAAGTGTGCGGCTGCTAAGCAGTTGTTTCAATGTACTGCTCTGTACACGGTAGATCGAATTGAAAGTATTGATACCAGTTCTTTCGGACAGTTTATCATCCATCAGCCAGGTCGGTGTGGTAAACAGTTCCTTGTTCAGGAAGTCGACCGCTTTCTTCTGAATATCCTTCGGAACATATTCCACCGCTTTCATGTCTGTCTGTTCCACAGAAATCGGATTGTGGTAGATACCGGCCACATTGGTAGCCACATGGCCCATGTACAAGTCGAATTGTCCCACCACATTCTGATACAAACGGACAGCTTTCATATAACCCTCATTCGGTTCATAAGTCCAGTTCATGATTTCAGGCATCACACGTTTCAGGTTTTTGATTCCATACGAGCTTGCCAGCATGGCATCATCTCCCAAATCTTCACTCTGGTTGCGGGGATCGTTTCTGTCGAGTTCCGTTCCGAACGTATAGCGTTTGTCCTCCCGCAGCTTCTCAATGATCCACTTATTCAAATGAGGTATTTCGGCTTCCGCCGTTTCATATTCAGGCATCCAACGATAGCCCCATTCAATCGCCCATTTATCATACATACCGATACGGGGGAATATTCCCGAACGTGAAACGTTGTCTTCCGGCTGTGCCACATAGTTGAAGCGTGCATAGTCCATGATAGACGGTGTATGACCGTTGGCTTCCACCCATATTTTGTCTCTAAGTTTCTCTACCGGGACGGTATTGGAAGAACCGAAGTTATGACGCAGTCCTAATGTATGTCCCACCTCGTGGGAAGATACAAAACGTACCAGTTCGCCCATCAGTTCATCGTCGAACATCGGTTTGCGTGCTCCCGGATCAATGGCTCCTGCCTGCACGATGTACCAGTTGTAAAGCAGGCTCATCACATTGTGATACCAGTTGATATGCGTTTCAAGAATTTCACCGCTGCGAGGGTCGTGCACGTGAGGTCCGCTTGCGTTCGGAATATCGGAAGGCTTGTACACGATAGCCGAATGGCGGGCGTCTTCCAAGCTCCAGGTAGGATCGTCCGTCGGTGCTTCTTTGCCGAAGATTGCATTTTTGAATCCTGCTTTCTCAAAAGCGGCTTGCCAGTCGTTCACTCCCTGAATAAGGTACGGAACCCATTTCTTCGGAGTGACAGGGTCGATATAAATGATAATCGGTTTCTTTGGTTCCACCAATTCGCCACGCAGGTATTTCTCGCGGTCTTCGTCTTTGGGTTCGAGACGCCAGCGGGTGATATTCGCTTTATACTTCACTCCTTGCGGATTCTCGTCAAAATCCTTATAGCTCACAGCAAAGTAACCTACCCGGTCGTCGTGCAATCTCGGTTTCATCGGTTCCTTGGGAAGTAATAGCATAGAGCTGTTCAGTTCGTAAGTCAACGGAGTGGTAGAGGTGGCAAAGAAAGCTGCCAGCAGTTTCTCAAGTCCACTGCCTCCTCCTTTCTTCCGCTGGAAGGTACGCACGGTACGTATTTCGATGTTTTGCGGAAAGGCTTTCAGTGTGTCGATATAACTGGCGTCGTCTACCATGCTGCTCGCTCCGATGTTGTCTTTCACCCGGCTGGTGAATGAAAACATTTCGTTGTCCTTACGGATATAGTCGGTCATGTCGATCACATAGTTGGTAGTTTCTCCTTCTTTACGGACAGTTTTCAGCGGGAAGGTGGCCACAATGGGTTGAACATTGGAGTTCAATACGGCCTGATACATACCCAGTGTATCAGCAGAATGTTCGAGATAAGAGATTTCACGCACGAACAGTTTGTCGCCGCGTCCTTTCTCGAAACGGATCACTTCGTCGCTGATGTAATCTCCCGGATAGCCTACTTTACGTTTCTGCGCGTCTACCGGTGCTTTCACAACTCTGTTCACAATCAAAATATCACGTCCGAAAAGAGAGTCGGCTATTTCGAAGAAATATTTACCATCTACGTAATGCACTTTAAAAAAGCCGTCCATTGTTTTGGCTTTGCCGGTGATTACTTTTGCGTAAGGTTGCAGAGCATCTTTCTTACTCTTGGCAATGGAGTCAGCCTTGGCTTTATCCACCGCTTCCGTCTTGCTCTTCTTTTTCTTCTTTTTCTTGAAGATGTCCGTCGATTGTGCTCCGGCCAATGGAACGATCATTGCCAGAATCATCAGAATTGAAACTAATTTCTTCATGCTTTCTTTTTTAATATTTATATACAGATACAAAGATAATAATTATTCGATACCGGCAATGCCATACATATTTAAGTTGTTGATACTAGACATCTTTTCATTCGGTTTGCCTGAAATAGTATATTCCTGTCCATCAATTGTCAAAGTAAAATTATAGGTATAAGTTAGCCCTGTTTCAAAAGGTACGGCAATCATCATATAACAGGTCTCCAAACTGGCACCAAAATACCCGGCAGTTATCTCGAAGCCGCCATTAGGAAGATTATAAGTAATACTGTTTATCGGAGTACCGGAAATTTTACCTGTCGACAAATCTACAGTTGCTCCATCTTCGTAGGCAATCGGATGGTCACAGCTCACCACCACTTTAGTAAATTTCTTACCGACAAAAGAATCCGGGCATCCCGCACCCGGTAAAGTGATTTGAGAAAACAATGGTTTGAATTCTCCCAAAGAAACAGTTGCAGCAGAATAGCTAGATGTAGTAGCCGAAGCATAAGCAAAGCTATAATTACGATGCGGCATAAACTCTGATTCATAATACTCCTGCACAGCTAAGTTGGGCAAAGCGACAGCCTTATAATCTTGTGAAGCTGCGTTATAGGGCGTATAGGCATAAATAGTGTGATCGCCACCCTTAAATCCTGCAGCAAGTTCGGAAGAAGGATTCAGCGTAATATCTTCAGTCACACGACTATCACGATCATATACTATATACGTTTTACCATCCAATTCTGTAGTAGTAGCCACCGCTACTTCCGACGGAGCATACGGCAAGTTATCCTGCGGTTTGCCATCGGACAACACATATATTCCTATCTTGTCCGCTTCAATCCATCCCTGGCTTCCATGGGAATACACATTATAAGCACCGGAAACAGCAATTTTCCCCACTACGGGAATATCTGCATCTTCTTCTTCACCATCGTCACTGCTGCAACTTACTGAAGACAATACTAAAGCTACACAAGCAGCAAAATAAAACAGTCTATTTTTCATACTTTTCTCGTTTAAATGATTAATTATTTACTGATAGGTTATTTTCTTTTTCCAATTAATATTCTCCTTCATAGTTCGTGCACCATACCATGCCTTTCACATCGCCAAACCCGCTAAAAGTCTTCAATTCCAAATCGGGAGCAAAACCTTCGAAGAGACGTACCATCTGGCTCGTGTTTACATCGATGATGGCGATATCCCCATTTTCCTGCGAAAGTGCCAGCCGGAAATTCGGATCAGTGCTATTTCCCCCATAGCCATAAAACTCACAAACAACAGGACTTCCACTGATGCCGGTGATACGGCTGCCTGCTGTGTAAGCCAGCATATGACTGCGCATCTGCATACTGTATATATAGAGATTCTTATCTCCATCGGTAAAGTAGAAATAAGGGTTCTTTTCAAAATTGGAGGACATCTTAATGACACTTTGCGGAGTCAATAAGGAGCTGCCGCTGAATCCGTATTGATCCGTACCGGTTATCAGGTGAGAGTTATTATCCATGTCTTTTACGGCAAACTCGTGCAAATCATAATTTCCGGTTCCCTGCACGTCAATCAGCGACACGTAGTTTGACCAAAATGTCAGCCCGCCGTTGGAGGCTACATCTTTCTTTTCGTAAGCCCCTATTGCCAGGCAGCGGGTTCCCGCTCCCATATTGTTCACCCGCAACACACCGGAGGGAACTTCCAAATCCTGATCGTATGTTTTGAAGTAGACGATGGCAGGAGTATAAACTGCTCCCCACTGCGGATAATGTGTAATGCCGATAAAACGGGCATTTTGCTCATCATACAAGATACAACGTTCTTCGTCGGCACACCAATAAGTGACGTTGTGGAACGGTGCGAAACAGGTGATACGGCTACCTCCCTCAAACTCATACGGCATGGCGCCGTACTTCCCGTAATAAGGAATCGCTTTATTGTCAGTGCCTACGGCACGGATATACACTTCCCCCTGTTCGGAGCAAATCACGTAATATTCTTCCTTGAATGCGAAGTCCATTATCTTCAAGCCTTCCGGCTCTTTACGGTTTTCAAATTCGTGGGCAAGCCACATGTCTTTTTGCAACGAATTGCCATCTAGCGTGACACTTCCACTACCCTGATTTATCAGGATTTTCGGCAAACCTGACACGTAGGAACCGGAGATAGAGCCTAATACATAATAGTAATAGATCCCGAGCGGGTCTGTACCCAGACCATCTTCGATGATGTTTTCTACATCGTGCGTAGCCCGGAGGCCGGGATTGATGAAAGATAAAGAAGATTTTCCGTCTCCTTTGTTGGAGAGAATCATCCAGCCCCAGTCGAAACTGTTCTTTCCCGTCAAGGTATATTTATTGCTGATGTATGTTTCATTCGTTTCCTTATTGATGACTTTCAGTATCAGTTCGTACGTTCCGCCTTTTTCGAACTGATACTTCAGATGATAACCTGTGTAGATCAGTTCACGGTTCAGATACCATTGAACGGTGAAAAGTTCATCAACATTCCCGATGTCCGTTGAGAAGTTGATGGGCGCATCCATCTCGAAAAGGTCGCCTACCATAAACGTGTAGTCCGATGAAGCGGAGTTCACAAAAGAAACTTTGGTAGAGTTTGTATAGTCATAGTTTCCCAAATCGTCATAACAGCCGGTTATCACGAGAAGCTGCAGGATTGAAATGAATAGTATTGTTTTTCGCTTCATAATTTATTATCAGTTATCGAGAATGGTTTCATACAGCGGTGTCACTCCGTCTGTATCATAATATTGGTAATTGCCTTGCTGCCACTGGTCTTTCCACCAGGCCTTGAAGTCGGCTATCAGGTTGACAAACTCAATACCGGTGTATTTATCCAATGATTCGAGTATCTCACCATCCATGAAAATGATAAAAACACGGTATTTCATATCCGAATAAGTACCCAGATTGGCTGCCGAACTCTGGTTCCACCAAACAGGTTGGGAAATCCGGTCGGTCACTTGAATCGTGACGTGTTTGTATTCTGCCGGACCCACCAGACAGTTTTCCACTGCATCCAGTGAAAGGGTAAGGGTGTAGTCTGTGTTGAGCAGGTCTTCATTGCGATAGACGGTGACTTCGTAGGTGTCTTCCGCCAGTCCGCTATGGAAGATGCCGGAGGTCAAAGGGGCATAGTCGATGCCGGAACGGGCGGTGCTTTTCTCTCCCACTGCGGAAATATCACAGGTGGCATTTTCTTCGAGCAGGTAGCCAAGAAGTGTCATTTTCACTTTCACGGTTCCTTCTCGAAGCAAGGGTGCATCTGTAGCAAAGTTGAATGTTATTTTCTGTGGAGACTTATCGCTCATGTAAGTAAAATAGACGTAATTGTCTCCATTATAAACGTCCAGCTGCTCTTCACTGCAAGAGGTGAGAACGAACAGCAGGCAGAAGATGGTATATGTCAATATTCGTTTCATCTTATCCGGGCATTAGTTGGTTGTTTCACTGGTAGGCAATGGAAGTACATAAGAACCTGTCATGTTGATTTCTCCTTCCTCGTCGGAATCGGGCACGGTGGAGAGGTTCATCCGTTTGTAGGTGTAGAAGGTTCCACCTTCGCCTATCATTTCTTTCCGTATATCGAGCAGTATTTCGGCATCCAGTTGTTCACGGGTGCTGACTGTCAGACTAAGGGTACGTTCAGCTCCACGGGCTTTTCGAACTGTTTCGAGGTAGTTGATTCCTTCGGTTATCTTGCCATTATAGCTACTGATCTCCGCCAGGATATGACAGATTTCACTGAACCGGATCACTGGTATCATCGGATTCTCCATTGCTTCTACTACTGATTCTACGGAAGGGTTATACTTCAGTGTGTAATACTTCGACTGGGTTTCATTGGTAGTCCCGATCAGGTAGGTGAGCCGATAGTCGGTATATACGCCCGTATTGTCCGAAGCAAACAGGGAAGGGATATTTGCCAACGGCAAACGGGTGGTTGACGAAGAAGAGGAAGAGCCCCATACGGCCTGTTCATAATCCGTAGCCAGCTGTTTCTTGTACAAGCCGAACAATATGTCGTGGGAGACTTTTGTATATCGGGAATTGAGATTGCAGGTAATGTTCTCTCCTTCTGTAAAGCCTATCCACCGTTTCTGCTGGTAATAGGTGTTGTAAAGTTCTTTGGCGGCTGTCTCGGCATTCTTGTAGTAGGCAGGACCGGCATAGATGCAGACACGGGCTTTCAACCCCAGCAATGCCAGATAGTTGAAGCGGATGCCACGATACCAGAAGAATGCTCCCATATCGTCTATATAGGAACCGGAGTTGAAGCGGTAGCGGGCATTCCATTCGGGAGTAGGTTCGTACATTTGTGAAGCGTACATCGCTTCGGGATGGTATTCGGTGTCAAACTTACGCAGAATGTCTTCCGCTTCGAGCAGGTCTTTCAGGACTTTCTCGATAAAATCGGTAACGGTACATTTTTCTACCACTGCGGCTTCGTATTTATCGCGGTAAGGAAGATAGGCGCCCGAAGGATTGGTTGCCGTTGCAGGAGCAAACAAGCGAAGTAGGTCAAAATGCATCATGGCTCTTAATGACAAGGCTTCGGCGTAAATGAGGTTTTTCTCTTCTTCTCCGTATTCGAACAAAGAGATGTCCGTGGGCCGGATGTTCTCGATGAGCTTGTTCAGGTTGGCTATCACTTTATAGCCTTTTTCCCAGATAGCTGTCACGACGGGTTCGGTGTCGACCGTGTTATAGATAAGTTCGGAAGCGTCGGCATACATCGGAGAGATGGTTCCCGCCTTTTGATTGTATTGCTGGGAGATGGCACTAAGGAATCCCCAGCTTAGTTGCTTACCGTAAAGTTCGTCGGACGCCAGATTGGTGTAGATACCATTCAGGGCATTCCGGTAGCCGAAACCGGTGGAAAACAGATCGTCGTCGGCTATCGCATTTTCTGGTGTTACGTCCAGCCAGGCATTGCAGGAAACGGCTAACATTCCTGTCAGGGCTATTAGTATATGGCTGATTAGTTTCTTCATTTGTATGGTTAGAATATGATGTTAGTAGTCAGATTGAATGAACGCGAATAAGGATAATCCAGTCCCCGTTCCTGACGGATGGTAGACCAATAGAACAGGTCGTTCATCGTGAACGAAAGACGCAGGCCGGACAGATGGAGTTTCTTTAATTGTTCGGGACGGAAATTGTAGCTCATTGTCAATGAACTCCATTGCAGGGTATTGTTTTTCTGTACAAAACGCGAAGATGCGCCGGTGGTGACATTACGGTCACGAATATCTTTCATGGTGGTTATGTCTCCCGGTTTCTGCCAACGGTCGAGCAATACCCGCTTATCTACATTGTCATTTTTAATGTCGGCATTCTCTACATAGGAGACGAGGGTATTGTTGTAAGCATCTCCACCAAAAGTATAGAGGAAAGAAGCAAACATGGATAACTGTTTATAGGACAGGGTATAACCGAATGAGCCTTGTCCCTTGGGAGCTGTATCGCCAATAATGGTCCATTCGTCGGCAGACCATACATCGGTAACGTCACCATTCCGGCGAAGGTAGATTTCTTTGCCGTTTGTGGGGCTGATTCCCAATGACTTCATCCCGTAAATAGAGGTCAGAGAGGCTCCTTCGTAATATTTCAGGTATGTTTTAGCATATTTTGAATCGGAGCTGCTTTCGGGGTTATATCCGCTGAACAGTTCTTCCACTCTTTTATTATAGTCGCGCATTGCCTGGGAGATTTCAATAATCGTGTTTTTGTTTCTTGCAAAGCTGCCGTAGAGCTGGAAGAGCCAGTTTCTGTCACTGTAAAGTCGTGCCCGCAGTTCCAGTTCGACGCCGGTGTTTTTCACCTTTCCCATGTTTTCTTTGTAGGAGGTGAATCCGGTAGAGGAAGGGATGGTATAATCGGTTATCAGGTCGATGGTACGCTCGTCGTAGGCAGAGGCTTTCAGATAGATTTTATCGTGCCACAGTCCGATTTCAACTCCATAGTCGAGGGTGTATTTACGTTCCCATTTCAGGTTCGGATTTCCCATCTGATAGAGGAATACACCGTAGCCTGTGGGATACCAGCTGTCTGTTTGCAGCTGATACATATCTTTGGCCGAATAGAGGGAGAAGTTGGTCTTTCCGGTCAGTCCGTAGGAGACACGGAACTTCAACATGGAAAAGAGTTCATTCGACTTCATAAAATCATAATTATGAATGTTGATTCCTGCTCCTGTTGACCAGAACATGGACCATCTTTTATCGGAACCGAATTCGGAAGAACCGTCGATACGTCCTGTAAGGTCGGCGAGATAGATATTGTTGTAGGTGTAGTTGGAAGTGAGCAAGGCTCCTACCAAGCGGGTGGTATTATCGGAGCTGCTGGGCTTTCCGTATACTTCTGCCGCATAGTTTGAAGAGACAAGGTCGCCACCCGGAAATCCCCGGTAACGTGTTTCGGAAGCAGTGCTCTGCGTTTGTCTCATGTTGGAGGACAAGCAGATATTGAGATTGTGTCCCTTGAAGGTATTGTTGTACATGAGTGACAGGCTTCCGTCTATCACTGTTCTCTTTTGTGTGGATTCTGTTTTTTCACCATTGATGTTGCCTGTACTGGCTGAATAACTGGCCGATGCGGGATCTTTGTACAGATCACCGGTAGAATTTCTCATCAGGACGGAAAACTGACCGCGCAGACGCAGACCGTCGGTGATACGCCAATTCAGACTAAGATCATCGGTTACTTCATCATAACCGGAATGGTCGAAGCTGTTGTAGAAGTTGATTTCGTACAGTGGATTTACTTGTGTGCCGCTAGCCCCGTCGAACTTTTCGAGACGGCGCACATAATCGCCATTTTCATCATACAGACGCATATAAGGAAGTAAATGGGAGTAATCGCTGAATGAATTGAAGGGGACATCTGTACTTTTGTTATAAGTGTAGGTCACTTTGTTCTTTATTTGTAGTCCGCCAATGCGGTAGTCTACATAAAAAGCGGCATTGGCATTCTTACGGGAAGAGTGTTTCATCACTCCTTCCGTTCCTCTGAATCCCAGTTCCACTCCCCAGCGCACGTCGTTTTCTCCACCGTCTATGAAAACGGAGTGCTTATGGTTCAGAGCCGTGCGTAGTCCTTGAGAAAGCCAATAGGTATCGACACCTGTCAGTACATTATTGAGTCGTTGGTAGTAACCGTTGGTATAGGGGTCTATTTCCGGGGTGTTGCTGTCATATAGTCCTGCCAGGCGTTCGGTTTCCAGCTTCTCACGGGCGTTCACCAGATTGTAGGAGGATAAATCCGGCAGTTCGGCAGAAAGTACTCCGGAATACTGTACACGGAACTTTCCGGCTTCAGGCGCACGCCGTTCAATGACAATTACTCCGTTGGCCGCACGTGAACCGTACATGGCAGTGGCGGCAGCATCTTTCAGGATATTGATGCTGTGGATGCTATTCATATCGAGGTCGTATATCTTTTCTACATCGACTTCAAAGCCGTCCAGTATGAAGATAGGCAGGTTGGAATTACCGCTTAGCACTTCCCGCGAAATGGAGGAGGTGGAGGTCTGCCCAAGTGTCGTTTCTCCGATACCGGTCTGACCACGCAAGACGAATTGAGGCAGGCTGTTGGGATCGGAACCAGCAGCCAGATTCTCCTGTATTCTGAAAGAGGGATCGAAAGTCTGAATGGCCGAAATCAGGTTGTTCGGGTTGACTTTTAACAGGTCTTCTTTCTCTATCTTTGTGGTATTTCCAGTGAAACTTTCTTTCTGTATGGAGTTATAGCCGGTTACAATCACTTCCTGAATACTTTCGGTAGCTTCTACCATCTGCACATCGACTTTCTGCCGGGAAGTGACTTTGATTTTACGGGTTTCAAAACCGATGTAGGAATAGATAACCAGACCGCCTTTTTCGGGCAGGGTCAATACATAGCAACCGTTTATATCGGTAATTACACCAGTAGAATGACCATCCAAACGAATCGTCACTCCTACCATCGGTTCTTTAGAGAGTTTCTCAATCACCCGGCCATAAACATAATTTCCGTGTGGAGGAAGAAGATATGTCTCTTTTGAATTATTTTTGTTTTGGGCTATTGCATTAGTAGATAGTGATAAAATGTATACAAACAATAAGATTCTATCCAAAGCCCCGGAATTTAGCTTTTGCATAACGGATATATATAGTTATTACACCCGCAAAAGTATTCTTATATGATAGACGGAGCAATCACGAATTTTAGGTATTTTACACAACTATTATACCAAAATATAATTAAAGCAATTTTTTTTTGCTTCTGTTTAGGTATTAATCAATAGCAAAAAGAATAACTGCATCATTTATCCTCTATCAAAAGGCAAATGATGCAGCTGTCGGTTATATCTGTTTTTTTATAATGCCAGACGGTATATCTCTTTGCTGTCCTGTTTCGCTAATTTGACATAGTTGCCTACCAATTCACCTTTATTCCGGTGCAGACTATCTGCAAGGCGGTCGATGTCGGGATTCTCAATGCCAAGTTCTTTGAAGGTCACAGGCAGGCCGATGGAAGTAAAGAAGGATTTCAGACGGGAAATTCCTTCAAGGGCTACCGCCTTTTTATCGTCTGATTCTGCCACTCCCCACACTCGGATGGCGTATTGGGCTATCTTATCCACATTGTGTTCTGTCATCCATGTCATCCAGGCAGGGAAGATTACGGAGAGTCCGGCACCATGAGTCACGTTATAGATGGCGCTGATTTCATGTTCGAGGAAGTGGGAAGCCCAGTCCTCTTCACAACCTACACCACAGGTTCCATTGTGGGCGATCGTTCCGCACCACATCAGATTGGCACGGGCTCCGTAGTTTTCGGGGTCTTTCATGACGGTAGTTGCCTCTTTGATGATGGCAAGCAGGGTACCTTCGCACAGGCGATCGCCTATTTCTACATCTTTCGTGTTGGTGAAATAGCGTTCCATGATGTGTGCCATCATATCGGCAATGCCGCAGGCGGTTTGGAAAGGAGGAAGTGTGTAGGTCAGCTCGGGGTTCATCACGGCAAAAACAGGACGTAGTACACCGGGAGCACGGAGGCTTAATTTCTGTAAGCCATCGACTTTCGTGATGACGGTGTTACCGGAACCTTCGCTTCCGGCAGCAGGAATCGTTAACACAACGGCTACTTTCAATGCTTTCGTCACAATGGCTTTTCCGATGTAGAAATCCCAGAAATCTCCGTTGTAAGGAACTCCGGCTGCAATGGCTTTCGCCGTATCAATCACAGAGCCACCACCAACGGCGAGCATCATGTCTACGTTTTCTTTCCGGCAGAGATCGATTCCTTCATACACTTTCGTGTCTATCGGGTTAGGCTGTACACCACCCAGCATGCAATAGGGAATACCTACTTCCTGCAATGATTTCTCAACACGGGCCAACAAGCCGCTACGTATCACGGAACCGCCACCATAAACAATCATTATTTTGCGTGCACCGTATTTCTGTACTAACACTCCGGTCTGCGCTTCCGTATCCCGACCGAACACGAATTCAGTAGGGCTGTAAAAGATAAAATTATTCATTGTCGTTTTCTTTATAGGTCTTTTCGTCAGTCTTTTCTATAGATCCAAATAGAACTCCTTTGACAAGTTTTTCTATAAGTTCTTTTATAGAGCCCTTCATAAGAGTCTTTATAGATCAGACAAAGTTATAAATTTAAGCAGAATATCTTTCTTTTGATTGTTTAAAATTTCCTACTTTCATTAGTACAAGTCCGATTACAATCCAGACCATTTCGCGTATACGGGTAATCAAAGCGGCATAGACTCCGTAAGCTCCGGAAAGGGAAAGGCCGCCTACGGCGAGGGCAAAGCCACCTTCACGACCTCCCAATTGCATAGGCAGGAAAAACAGCAGATTAGCAAGTAAAGAAGAGAAAGCCGCAATCAGGCAGCAGTCGGCAAAGCTGACATGGGTGGTCAGCACGTTCAGTATCAGCCATATTTCAAGACAACTGACTACACGGGCGGTATATTCCAGTAAGAGGGCGCTATAAAAGGTTTGTTTCTTTTGTTGGTGGAGAAGGGCAATTTGTTTGTCTATATTCTCCAACTTCTCTTTATGCGCGTTTGCAAAATGAAATACTTTCTTTTTCAGAAAAGGAATACGACCACCCATACGGACAAAAGCCACAGCCATCCCCTGCCGATAGCCTTTCATAAAAAGAATAACAATCAGCAAGCAAAAGACAGTAATAGCTCCTAAGATTATCCCCATCATCCACCCCACCGGATAGAGACAAACGTAAAGCAACACTGAACTTAACCAAAAGCAAAAGTGGGAAAAGATATGCATCATCACATAAAGAATCACGGAAGAGGTGGCGCGTTCTATTCCTATATAGGGTTTCAGCTCCATAATGCGATATGGTTCGCCTCCCATCAGCCCAACAGGAGTCACGTAATTAAGCGCAAAACCTGTTACTGTGAATTTGTAGAGCCGGACAAATGAAAACCCCGTCTTACCACCACTACGGATGATGATGTACCACGATACTGTATTAATAAGGTAGACAAACAGCCATAGCAACAAAACCAAAGGTAAATATACCCCTGCACGCTTCAAATTCAGCCAAAGCTCCTGATAATCCATATCAAAAGTGAATATCATTATCAGAACGGCAATGATACCAAAAGCGAGAAATATATTACGGTACTTGTTCTTCACTATTTGTGAGACTTATATCTATTTTTTATATGGGTATATATCTGCTTTTATATGAGTATATACTTGCTTTTTGTATGGGTATATATCTCACTTTATTCACATATAATCTTACTTTATATACGTATAATATCTTTCGAAGAATCTTTTGAACGCCGGGATTCTCATCAATATGTATTCGAATACCAGCCAACCGATTAACGCGCAAGAGATGCCAAGTAATACATCAATGATATAATGATGGCATGAATAAATAGCTGTTCCCCAAATGCCGACCATGATAATAGAGAAAAGAGTAACCACATACCACCTGCATTTACCAATAATGGCATACACCAATGCAACTACCATATAGGCCGCATGCAGTGAAGGCACTGCCGCAAAAACATTAGCATTACGCCCGTAGATAGAATCAAAGATGGTTACTCCGAAGAATGCATCAAAGCGTCCCAATCCTGCAACATTACCCGGTGTGTTTAATATCGGTTCGAAACCGTAGTTGATGGCATACCAAGGCGGAGCGGCCGGATGAATATAATAACCGGCAAAACCAATCAAATTGACAAACAAGAATACTAACGCAAAGCGAAGGTAGGTTTTTCTTTCTTTCTTGAAATACAGGCAAAGACCGAACAGGATGGGAACGGGAACCCAACAAAGGTAGAAGATTCCGGCAAAAACGTCCGCTATCGGCCAGTTGTGTGCAGCGAAGTATTCGCAAGGAGTAACCAGAAGACCATTATCCATTACTCCGAAAAGAGACTTTTCGAGATTATACAGTCCGGCCACATCAATTGGGTTCACTTCGTAGTTGGGGCAAATACGCATCCAGTCATACGAGATTCCAAAAATGGCGAAAGGTAACAGGGCCACAGCCAACTTACGAGTAGGTAATCCGGCAAAAAATAAAACTAAATAGAGTACCGCCATTAACAGGTGCTCGGAACGAAGCCCGATGAAGATACTTGTCAGCAAAAGGAAAAGAGCCATAATGACTGTCACAGTCAGGGCTTCTCTCTTCGACGGCATTTGAATATTCTTTATCATTATAATGTTTTGATTAGACAACTAGACTATTTACTATTAGACTATTTACTATTGGACTATTTACTATTGGACTATTTACTATTGGACTATTTACGATGTACTATTTAGGATGTACGATGTAAATAGTAAATCGTCCAACAGTAAATTAATTCATTCTTTCATCACTTTGTAGCAATGTCTCACACGAGCAAATGCCGTGATATTGGCAAACAGGGCAACAAAAGCCAGAGGAACAATCATAATCAGGATTGGTTCGAAAACGGTGATATCTTTGAAAACGCCACAGAACAAAGCTCCGAGACTGGTCAGCACTACGCGTTCCGGACGTTGCATGAATCCGACTTTACATTCAATTCCTAAGCCTTCGGCACGGGCACGCACGTAGCTTACCATCAGTGAACCGATTAGTGCCACAAATGCAATGAGTGCATAAAGGAAATAATCTTTCATTGATAAATAGTAACAGATACCAAAGAAAGTCATCAATTCACTGTAACGGTCGAGTACTGAATCGTAAAGCGCACCGAACTTGGAACTCATGTTGCCTAGGCGAGCTACACGTCCGTCCATCATATCGAACAGTCCGGCAAACAAAATCACACCTCCTGCCCAGCCGATAATGGCTAAATCGTTCTGTCCGCCATATATGCCGGCATATACAAACATACCTGCCGCTACTACATTCAGGATAAATCCGGTAGTGGTGATAAAGTTAGGAGTGATTCCTATTTTAATCATTCCGCGTATCAGGGGATTGATAATCTTATAAATCAACTGTTGTAAATAATCTCTGTAATTCATCTGTTTAAATCTGTTTATAGCTATTTTTATCTAAATCTTCTGTTTTCTCAATCTGTATATATCTAATTCTTTCGTTTTCTCATCAGTCTTTTCAATCCGTTTTTTCAGTTTCTTTTTCCGAATAAACTTCTGATATCTATATTCCGGTAAACAAAAAAGCGCTGCATATTATAATTCCAAAACAGTGCCACGATGATTGCCACTACCACTTTAGGGATAATGAAGAAATCTCCGAAATACAGGCTAAGTGTGTTGCGTACCCAGGGAATCTTCGCCAATGATTCCGTCAGTGCATACGTTCCCCACGTATTGAGCCAAACGCTGCAAACCCATACAAGGATAAATTTTACAGCAACGTGTGTTTTCTTTCCTTTCGATTTAAAAGTCCATTTATAGTTGATAACGCAATTAACGATTCCTCCATAGATAGCCCCCGCCAGGGTGGCATATACATAGTAGACATCAAACAGCCTGACCAGAAGAATCGTAACGAGAAAGTCTGCAATAGTTGCCATTTGAGCAGAAAGCTGCGCCCTCAAAAACATGAAGATGCCGCCTTTCTGGGAAATCATCCGTGCAACTTTTTTCAGCCAATCACCCATCTCGCTCCCACTAACAATATAAAACTATACACTCCCGCCAAAACATCGTCCATCATGACCCCTACCCCACCTTTCAGGCTTTCCATACGACGTATGCCCAACGGTTTGGCTATATCAAAGATGCGGAACAAGGCAAAAGCCGCAATCACGTACCAAAACCATTTGTCATCATTGGGAACAGCCAACAACGGTATCCACACTCCCACCATCTCATCCACTACCACACGCGAAGGATCTTCTCCCCAATAAGTCTCCAGCTTATCGGCAGCCCAAATGCCGGCGAATGTAAATACAATCACCAAAGCGGCAGTCAGCCATAATACCCAAGAGAAAGGAAAGAGAAAATAAAGTGCAATCCAAATGATAGAAGCCAGTAACGCCCCAGCCGTGCCGGGAGCAAAAGGAGAAAAACCGGAGCCAAAGCCCGTGCCTATAAAAACAGGTAGAAAGGGAGGACGCTTCATTTATTACTAATTACTAATTACAAACTACGAGTCGGTTGTGTCACGAGTCCCCCAAACGAATGGGGAATTTGTACAATAAAAAAGTAAAAGTTGAGGTTGAGCATCCACCAGTCTTTATAGGATGGTAAATCTCAATCTCAACTTATTATTTGGGGTTACTGATTAAGCTAAGTAATCAGGTTCTTTTTCACCAATCATGTTACGCAATGTCTGTTTTACCATTCTCCATTGTGTAAACAAGTCGTGTTCGGGCTGATGTTCGAAATCGTGCATCGGGCTCTTGCAGAAGAATGACAACCAAGTCTGGATGCCACACATACCTGCACGCATTGCCAAGTCGCTGAACAACACAAGGTCAAGAGCGATAGGAGCTGCAAGGATAGAGTCGCGGCAAAGGAAGTTCACCTTGATTTCCATCGGGTAGCCCATCCATCCGAAGATGTCGATGTTGTCCCATGCTTCTTTGTTGTCTTTGCGGGGAGGATAGTAGTTGATACGTACTTTATGATAAACATCTCCGTAGAGATCCGGATATTTTTCCGGTTCGAAGATAGTGTCGATTACAGACAGCTTGCTGACTTCTTTTGTCTTGAAGTTGTCCGGATCATCAAGCACTTCACCGTCGCGGTTACCGAGGATATTGGTAGAGAACCAACCGTTCACACCCAGCATACGGGTTTTGAACATCGGAGCCAATACGGTTTTCATCAATGTCTGACCACTCTTAAAGTCTTTACCGGAGATAGGTACATTCTTTTGTTTAGAGAATTCCCACATAGCAGGAGTATCCACACACAAGTTAGGAGCACCCATTACGAACGGAGCGTCTTCTGCAATAGCAGCATACGCGTAACACATACTCGGAGAAATCACGTCTGTATTGTTTTCCTTCATTGCTTTCTCTAAAGCAGCGAGTGACATGTGTTCGTCAGACAGCGGAATGTAAATTTCAGTACTTGCAGCCCAAAGCACCACTACGCGTTCGCAGTTGTTAGCAGCTTTGAAGTCGCGGATATCCTGACGAAGTTGTTCTACCATTTCCCAACGGGTAGCAGCCTTCTTCACGTGTGTACCGTTCAGACGTTTTGCCCAGTTGTGATCGAAAGCAGCCGGCATCGGTTTGATAGCTTCCAACTCTTCTTTTACTCCATTCAGGTCTTTTTCTTTCAAAACCTCGGCGTACATAGCAGCTTCGTATGCGTTGTCCGGGAAAATATCCCATCCTCCGAAAACAATGTCTTCCAAATTCGTCAAGGGCACAACGTCCTTGATGAGTTTTTCTTCGTTGTTCTCCATGCGCATTGTGGCTAACTGTGTAATAGATCCTATCGGTTTTGCCAGTCCCTTGCGAGAGGCTAGTGTACCTACAATCATCGTGGTAGCTACCGCACCACCCACTCCAACTACCAATACGCCAAGACGCCCGGTAGCGGGTTTAATTTCTTGTTTCATTTCTATTCTATTAAAATTAAACTAAAATTGATGCAAAAATAAGATTAATTAATTACTAATACGGTCTTTATTTGTCATATAAACATTGCAATTAGCAGGATTTAACTTTTAAAAGGTCATGTGGAGACTTATTCTCAAGCCTGATCTGTCAATCCCGGGCGAATCACGATAAGTGAGCCTCCAGATATAGTCCAAACGTAACACCTTGAAAATGTTTTCAATACCGACACCCGCCTCCACATAAGGTGTTTTTCCCATTGTTTGTGTGTTCTCTATCGGAAAAGCGAACAAACCGTCACTCAAAGCCGGGTTGTTTTTATCGCTCAAATGTCCATATAATCCACGACAGGAAACTATTTCTCTCCATTTAAGTTTTTTCAACAACGGTACCCGGTTGAACAGCCATCCGTTGAGGAAATAAGTAACATCCCACGAGAAATACTCATCGTTCATAAACTCCATCGCATTCATCAACGAGTAAGATTCCGGTTGGATGGTATAAGAAAGGTTGGCATTAGGCATGATAAGCAACGGGAAAGGTACTTTATCCCACACTTTACCTGCTTTTAGTATAACGTCCGTATAGCCGAACGCGGAAAACCAGAAGCGTTTCTGAATACCGGCTTCGGTATGATTGTAAGTGTAATCGCTGCCCAACGCTCCTTTTCCGGCAATGGTATGAGACAAGGTAAACACCGGTGCATCCAACGATACGGGAAAACGGTTCCATTGAGTCTGGAAGAATTTCTCATTCGGAGCATAACGCAACTTCAACTCTGCGGCACTGATAGAGAAATCTTTTACCGGGGTGTAGGTATCTCCTTCTTTCTTTAAAAAAGGAATCAGGTAGGAGGACTCATCTTTCCGTGTACGCGCTGTCAACTGGAAAGAAAAGCCGGAATAAAACTCATTGGTATAGGTCATCTCCGCCTGCCGGAAATAGCCGATACGGTCGTCCTTCTCACGTTTCAAGGCCAAGAACACATTGTCTTTGCTTGTATACAGGTAATTTTGTCCATACTGGTTCACATCTGATTCGTAACGCAATTTCAATGAATGGATGGGAAATTCATTGGCGTATTCTTTCTTCTTCTTGAAAGAATATTCCAGTTCCGCCAATCCTTTCACTCTTTCATCTTTAAACCCGTAAGCCACATATCCTTTGCCAAACAGGTGCGGATTGAGCCAGGCGGTAGTCATACCTCCGGCACGGATACGGGGGCCTTCCAATGTGTTACCGCTGATAGTGGCATTCATCGGGCCGATATAGAAAAGTGGCGCTTCTTTGGAGGTAGGAATATATCCCGTGAAGAGAATGGAAAGCACTTTCTCCGTCCAGTAATACACCGGATAACTGCGTAATTGTGTCATCAGGCGGTCTACCGAGTTTTCCTGCTGGGAGATGGCGGCTTGCGGACGATTCTCCGCCCAGAATGTTTCGGGACGCGACAGGGCTTCCGTCTCTTCAATAATACGTTCGGGTTTGGTGAAGGCTTTGTCGGCTTCGGCAGTCGGCGTAAAGGTGTAGTTGCTGTAATCCGCTACCCGGCGGGCAAAAATACCGTCCTGTCCTTCGGTCAGTTTAAACTCAACAGTGATAATTTCATGATCGAGCAGGCGTGTGCCGTCTTCAGCGCGCTTAAATTCCTGTTCGAGCAACATGTAGTCTACAAAGTTCAGGTTTATCTTTTTGGGAAAGTTGAATACGGCACGTTTAACAAAGTAAGTAGAGTCGAGCGTCACATACAGGTGTCCGTTGAAACCGAAAGACTCGGAATTAAAAGGCGTGAAAGCAAGGTCTGCACAAGGCTCTCCGGCAATCTGCAACGTGTCCATCAGGTAATATTTATAAAAGCCTGTGCCGATACGGGACAAGGGACTGACAAACTTATTCGTAAACAGGGAAATGTTGTTTTCGTAGATATCGACGTCTTTAAAGACTTCATTGATGGCTGCCTGCATCCCTTGTTTAGAAAGAAACTCATCGACACCGGCCTGTTTGCGTCCTTTCACCCATTGCTTCTCGGAACGGGGAGATTTCCGGTAATAGTCTGTGGCAAGCAGTTCACGGGCTGATACCGTCAGAATCGGTTTACCGGTAACGGCAGAAGTATCTACATATTCCGTCAGGAAATCAAATTTACGATATAGCCATTTTTTCTGTTTCTCTTCATCGAAGTTATTCAACGCAAAGGTGGTCTTTTCATAACGTTCGCGTTGCCAGAAGTCTTTCTCGTAGGGAGAGTAGTTGTCACGGCTTTCAATCATGCGGCGGACAAATTCTACGGCGGGATTATCTTTCTTCCGGTAGTGCTCACGTTTGGGTTTGACTACCACTTCACCAAGCGCGTATTCGGTAGGCGCAAGTGCTACTTTATAGGATGCATTACGGGCAGGGCGAATGGTGCGGACATAGTCATTATATCCGATTACAGAGATTACAAGCACTGCTTCGGAGCGGTGGGTTTTGAAGTAAAAGCGTCCGTCGCTTCCGGTAGTAGTTCCTTCGGTCGTGTCTTTTAAGGGTTCTTCGTCAAATTTGGTGGTAATCTCTTTTTTATTTCAACTGTCTTCTTCTTTCTTAATCCTATTAAAAGTTGTAGATATGTTTGCTTTTTAGTAACTTTAAAGACACCACATCATTAAGAGTTACAATGCAACAAGTCATATCTACAACGTACAAATATACATCAAAAAAAGAAAATACTCCTACAAATAGGGGATTATTCCATGATTTCAGATTCAGTCTTGGCTACGATAATCTGCAACAAGATGGTATCTCTGAAGCTGTTGGCTCATTGACGGTCTTTTTACATACGGCTGGCAAGGGGGCTTCCTGTCCTTATTGCGGACATTTCAGTCACCGATTGCACAGTTACTACTCCCGTCATATTCAGGATCTTGAAGTTTACGGTCATACTTTGGAGTTAGTCATAAAGGTTGGTAAATATTATTGTGACAATGTTTCTTGTCCGCAAAAAATATTCTGCGAACCGTTGTCTTTTCTGGCTCGTCGGTATGGTAGACGGAGCTATCTTGTTGAGGAACGCATCAGATCGATAAGCTTGGAACTTACTTCCCGAAAGGCCTCTTCTCTTTTGCAGCTGTTCCATATAACGGCCAGTAGCTCTTCCTGCTTACGCATCCTACAACAGTGCGGGCAACATAATCCTATGCATAATAAAAGTATTTATGTAGGTATTGATGATTTTGCCTATAAAAAAGGTAAGGATTATATGAGTGTGGTCGTAGACCAGATGACACACATGCCTATTGCTTTGTTAGAGGATAGAAGCGGAGAAGCGCTTGATAACTGGCTCGCCCGGAATCCTCAAATACAATATATAACGAGAGACCGTGGAAGATGTTTCACAGAGGCTATAAACAGAATAATCCCTGGTGTTACACAAATCTGCGACCGGTTCCATCTAACCAAGAATATGACGGACACGATGATACCGGAAATAGAGAAAATGATTCGTCAGACCAAGCAAAAGCTCAAATACGAATATCCTGACAGAGACACGGCTTCTTCGTTAATTCTTCAGGACATATTTAACATGGGAGATGTCCGACACAGAGAAAAATTGAAGATATACAGGGAAAGCCTGAACTTAAAAATGCAGGGGATGACCATTGAGCAGACAGCCGCGCATTTGGGCAAGAAAAGTCGCTACATTTATAAGCTCATTCACAACAGGAGAATAGGGGCATACTTGAATGAGCAACAGAAGACAGCTCTTAAATATGTATCCGAACTGGCTACAATCATTAGTGCGGGCTGTATTACCCGAAAAATATTGGCACAAAAAATGGGGAGTAAAATCAGTGGCGCACTTATTGGAAGGATAACATCCAGCTTGCGAAAAATGTATCAACAAAAGAGGAAGGAAGTCAAGGAGCATAATGAGAGCATTGAAAACGGAAGTAAAACACAGAGAGTTTCACAGAATCAGATACGCAAATACATTCTAAAGGGAGAATCGGATA
>NZ_JAPQKZ010000016.1:0-140655 GCF_027257075.1 Bacteroides sp. LFL-34
TGTAGTGTCCCGCCTTAGAAACTCTCGTTTCCTGCCGTGGAAACTGTAATTTCTAATGCCGGAAACGACAGTTCCCCGCCTGGAAACGGGAAGTTAATGTATACAATAAACTTTTGCACTCATGGAGAATTAGTTTATGTAAGGTTTATACTGTGTTGCAGATACTTTATCTGCAACCTATCTGTCGCAGGTATCTGCCACGTTCTAACTACTTATTAACTACTGTATTACATGCGTTTGGTTGCAGGTGGCAGATGTTTTCATGTTTTTTCAACTTTATAGAGGAGGATTACGCATTAAAATTAGGGTCACAACCGTAAGTCATAAAACAAATTCACCTCTGTGTCCTCCGTGTCCTCTGTGGTGAAAACCGTGCAAGAATGAGCTAAATGATAATTTTCCAGTTAAACAAAATTATAACGCCCGTTCTTTGAGATATTGAAAACGAAATATTACGAAAATAATGATTATCTTTGAACCACTAAAAGGAAAATAACAATGAATGACCTGCTTCGTAAACTCCCTATCGGGATACAGACCTTTGAGAAACTTCGTAAGGGCGATTATCTATATGTAGATAAAACAGAGCTTGTATGGAAAATAGCTTATACATCTACTCCATACTTCCTGAGTCGTCCACGCCGTTTTGGTAAAAGTCTTCTTCTCTCTACCTTTGAAGCCTACTTTGAAGGAAAGAAAGAACTCTTCGAAGGGCTTGCCATTGAAAAACTGGAAACGAAATGGGAAAAGCATCCTGTGCTGCATCTGGATTTAAATGCCGAGAAGTACGATTCCCCAGAAAGACTTTATGATATCCTCAGCCGTCAACTCACCTTATGGGAAATCCAATATGGCAAAGGAATAGACGAGAACACTCTTTCCGGTCGTTTCTCCGGCGTCATCCGTCGTGCCTACGAACAAACCGGTAGCAGCGTCGTAGTTCTGGTAGACGAATACGACAAACCTCTATTGCAAGCTTTAGGTAATGATGTCTTACTGGATGAATACCGTAAAACTCTGAAAGCCTTTTACGGAGTATTGAAAAGTGCCGACCGCTACCTACGTTTCGTCTTCCTCACAGGAGTAACGAAATTCTCACAAGTAAGTGTATTCAGTGACCTCAACCAATTGCAGGACATCACTTTATGGCCCGATTACGGAACCCTTTGCGGCATCACTCTTCAAGAATTATTGGATACCTTCCAGCCGGAAATCAAGATACTGGCAGCCAATAATTCCATTTCTTATGATGACGCGGTACAACGAATGACACGTCTCTACGATGGCTATCATTTTTGCATTAATTCAGTAGGTATCTTCAACCCGTTCAGTGTACTGAATGTCCTGAAATCAAAAGTGTTCGACAATTACTGGTTCCAGACCGGCACACCGACTTTCCTCGTCGAGATGCTGCAAGAAACCGAATACGACCTGCGTACTTTGCTTGACGGGATCGAAGCACCGTCTTCCATGTTCTCCGAATATCGTGTAGATTCCAATAACCCGATTCCGTTGATTTACCAAAGTGGATATCTGACGATAAAAGCTTATGATGAACGTTTCCGCAACTACCTGTTGGAATTTCCCAACGATGAGGTGCGTTACGGTTTCATGGATTTCCTGGTACCGTTCTATACTGGAGTGAAGAATAATGATCAAGGGTTTTACATCGGCAAGTTCGTCAATGAATTGGAGAGTGGAGACTACGATGCCTTTCTTACCCGTCTGCAAGCCTTCTTTGCCGATTTCAACTACGAATTGAACGAGCAGACAGAGCGTCACTACCAAGTAGTTTTCTATATTGTTTTCAAACTTATGGGACAGTTCACCGATGCCGAAGTACGCAGCGCCCGCGGTCGTGCAGATGCCGTAGTGAAAACACCTAAATATATCTATGTCTTCGAATTCAAGCTGCATGACACAGCAGAAGCGGCATTGAAGCAGATCGACGATAAAGGCTATCTGATACCGTATCAGGCAGACGGACGTGAAGTGATAAAGATCGGGGTAGAGTTCAGTGCGGAAAAACGCAATATCAGTCGCTGGCTGGTGTGAACAGATAAAGTTAAATATTATCAGGAGTTACCCATATCCACGCCCGATAACAACTTCTCCTATGAACATGAACCAAAGGTAAATAACCGGAGTACACTCTACCTTCCCTGATTTCCAACGGATAAGTTGCGGACATTCGTTCATGTTCCTGCAAGGCTTCACCTTCCGAAGGATGATAATCAATCACAAAACGCCCTGTTGAATCAGAACGTACATAACGGTCATATAAAAAACGCGCAACAACTCCCATATTCATGCGCAGATTAATTTCCACACAGGGATGAATCCGAAAAAACGGCTTTTCATTTTCCGGAAACCGACAAATCATCATATCAACTCCAAGATAACCTTTATAAACGGTTCCTACCAACGCAGAAAGTCTGTATTTCAAACAGTTTTCCAAATCCGTCAGAACCTTTGAAGGGACATATTGCGAAAGTTGTTTCCAGATTGCCTCATTAGAAAGCAAACGATTCCCTTCATACATTCCACTCTTTCCGGTATGGAAGAGGGAATATCCCATAAATGTCACTTCACCTGTACCATCGGAATAAAACTCCATGGCAAAGTCCTCTACCTTATTATATATAGGTTCCGCAATGATTCCACCCTGCGAAGCAGCCACACGCGTACACCAACCGGATATAAAAGGAGTAAATATGCCTTTACACCAGTTCAAGCCTTTACCGCTTCCCGAAAGCGGAGCTTTCAACAGGCAGCATTCCCGTTCTTCCACAAAGGTTTTCCATTCTTCTTGTGTCTTCAAATAATAAGATTCTCCGCAGAAATATTCATTCAGTTGTAATTCCGGAAGCAATGAGACGGCTTTAGAACGATGGGAGTATTCCCGCAAACCGTCTAATTGCTCCATAGAAGGAAGCAGGGCTTCATCCATGCCCAGCCCTGAAAGCCGTTTCCGCAAAGCTACATCCCATCCCCAAGGACGAATATCCAAATTCGGTTCAATAGCAAGTTCCGGCTCTGTCATCAAATCAACCGAAAGTCCTAATAATTCCTGTATCTTCTTCACATAGCCGAGATTATAAGCGGAAGGAGCTAATACAGCACTCCCCTCCTCTGCATACCACATCGGAAGCAAAGCCAACTCGGAAGCCATACGTCTGGCAGAAGCCGGAGCCATATAATTTGTTTCACCGCTAGCCAACGCCAAGTCATGTTCCGGATTGAATATATAAAGAGCCTTTTTTGTCATTTCAAATGAATTCAAAACTTTATTCTGCAAATATATACAGGAAATAGTCAGGAATGACTACAATAAACAGAAAGTTGGAATTAAACACACAATTTTGCCATCTCTACTTTGCAAATCCTAAAAAAAGCAGTATATTTGCCACCCGAAAAACAAAGAACTGAAATGGAATCATTCTACCGCACACACGCCTACCTCGTTGAGCACACCAATGCCCCCGTTCGCCGCGATCTTATGGACGAGATCGACTGGAGCGACCGCCTGATTGGTATCAAAGGGACACGTGGCGTAGGAAAAACCACTTTCCTTCTCCAATACGCCAAAGAGAAATTCGGGAACGACCGTTCCTGTCTGTTCATCAACATGAACAACTTCTATTTCTCGGGCCACAGCATTGTAGACTTCGCCAACGAATTTCAGAAACGTGGCGGAAAAGTATTGTTGATCGACCAGGTGTTCAAACATCCTGAATGGAGCAAAGAGTTACGCATGTGTTACGACCGTTTTCCTAACCTGAAAATTGTCTTCACCGGCTCGTCCGTGATGCGACTGAAAGAAGAAAATCTTGAATTACGTGATATCGCCAAGAGCTATAACCTGCGTGGATTCTCTTTCCGTGAATTCTTAAACTTGCAAACAGGCATGAAATTCAGGGCATATAGCCTCGAAGAAATTCTTAGCACTCACGAACAGATTGCCAAAGGAGTACTCTCCAAAGTTCGTCCGTTGGACTATTTTCAGGATTACCTGCACCACGGATTCTATCCGTTCTTCCTTGAAAAACGTAACTTTTCGGAGAATCTGCTGAAAACGATGAACATGATGGTGGAAGTAGATATACTTCTCATCAAACAAATTGAACTGAAATATCTTTCAAAGATAAAAAAATTGCTATATTTGCTCGCTGTCGATGGGCCGAAGGCTCCAAATGTGAGCCAACTGGCAAGCGACATACAGACATCTCGCGCCACGGTGATGAACTATATCAAGTATCTGGCAGATGCGCGACTCATTAATCTGGTTTATCCGAAAGGGGAAGAATTCCCTAAAAAACCTTCGAAGATAATGATGCACAACTCCAACCTGATGTATTCCATCTATCCGGTGAAAGTGGAAGAGCAAGATGTGCTCGACACATTCTTTGCAAATTCTTTATGGAAAGACCATAAGGTACATAAAGGAGATAAAAACGTCTCTTTTATGGTAGACGAAGTAATGCCGTTCAAAATTTGCCAGGAAGGCGCAAAGATCAAGAACAATCCGAATGTAACGTACGCGTTGCATAAGGCTGAAATAGGTCGGGGCAACCAGATACCTCTCTGGATGTTCGGCTTTTTATATTAAAAGATTTATTTACTTAAATATTTAATTTAGTTATGACTAAACAGAAGAAATTCATCACTTGTGATGGTAACCAGGCTGCAGCGCATATCTCGTATATGTTCTCTGAAGTAGCAGCTATCTACCCCATCACTCCTTCTTCGACTATGGCTGAGTACGTAGACGAATGGGCTGCCGCAGGACGTAAGAACATCTTCGGCGAAACAGTATTAGTACAGGAAATGCAATCTGAAGGTGGTGCTGCCGGTGCAGTTCACGGTTCTCTTCAGGCTGGTGCGTTGACTACTACTTACACTGCTTCCCAGGGGCTTCTCCTGATGATCCCTAACATGTACAAAATTGCCGGTGAGTTCTTGCCTTGCGTATTCCATGTATCTGCTCGTACATTGGCTTCTCACGCATTGTGTATCTTCGGTGACCACCAAGACGTAATGTCAGCTCGTCAGACTGGCTTTGCTATGTTGGCTGAAGGCTCTGTACAGGAAGTTATGGATTTGGCTGGTGTTGCTCACTTGGCTACCATCAAATCTCGCGTTCCGTTCATGAACTTCTTCGATGGTTTCCGTACATCTCACGAAATCCAAAAGATTGAAATGTTGGAAAATGATGATCTTGCTCCGCTGATCGACCAGAAAGCTTTGGCTGAATTCCGTGCCCGCGCACTGAACCCGATGAAACCGGTAGCTCGTGGTATGGCTGAAAATCCTGACCATTTCTTCCAACATCGTGAATCATGCAACAACTACTATGAAGCAGTTCCTGCTATCGTAGAAGAATACATGAATGAAATTTCTAAGATCACAGGTCGTAAATACGGTTTGTTCGATTACTATGGTGCAGAAGATGCAGAACGCGTAATTATCGCTATGGGTTCTGTAACAGAAGCTGCCCGCGAAGCTATCGACTACCTGGTAGCAAACGGCGAAAAAGTGGGTATGGTTGCCGTACACCTGTATCGTCCGTTCTCTGCTAAACACTTCTTGGCTGCTGTACCTAAGACTGCTAAAACTATCGCAGTTCTTGACCGTACTAAAGAACCGGGTGCTAACGGCGAACCTCTTTACCTTGACGTTAAAGACTGCTTCTACGGTGCAGAAAATGCTCCGGTTATCGTTGGCGGTCGCTACGGTTTGGGTTCAAAAGATACTACTCCTGCTCAAATCCTTTCAGTATTCGAAAACTTGGCTATGCCAATGCCGAAGAACCACTTCACTATCGGTATCGTAGACGACGTTACTTTCACTTCTCTTCCTCAAAAAGAAGAAATCGCTTTAGGCGGCGAAGGTATGTTCGAAGCTAAATTCTACGGTTTGGGTGCTGACGGTACAGTAGGTGCTAACAAGAACTCTGTAAAGATTATCGGTGATAACACTGACAAACACTGCCAGGCTTACTTCTCTTATGACTCTAAGAAGTCAGGTGGCTTCACTTGTTCTCACTTGCGTTTCGGTGATAATCCGATCCGTTCTACTTATTTGGTAAACACTCCGAACTTCGTTGCTTGTCACGTTCAGGCTTACCTGCACATGTACGATGTAACTCGTGGTTTGCGTAAGAACGGTTCTTTCTTGCTGAACACAATCTGGGAAGGTGAAGAACTGGCTAAGAACCTGCCTAACAAGGTTAAGAAATATTTTGCACAGAACAACATTTCTGTATACTATATCAACGCAACACAGATTGCACTGGAAATTGGTTTGGGTAACCGTACCAACACAATCCTTCAATCTGCATTCTTCCGTATCACAGGCGTTATTCCTGTAGAACAAGCTGTTGAGCAGATGAAGAAATTCATCGTTAAGTCTTACGGCAAGAAGGGTGAAGACGTTGTTAACAAGAACTATGCTGCCGTTGACCGTGGTGGTGAATACAAGACTTTGGCTGTTGATCCTGCTTGGGCTAACCTTCCGGATGACGCAAAAGCTGAAAACAACGATCCTGCATTCATCAACGAAGTAGTTCGTCCGATCAATGCACAAGACGGTGACTTGTTGCCGGTATCTGCATTCAAGGGTATCGAAGACGGTACTTGGTATCAAGGTACTGCTAAATACGAAAAACGTGGTGTAGCTGCATTCGTTCCTGAATGGAATCCGGAAAACTGTATCCAGTGTAACAAGTGTGCATACGTTTGTCCTCACGCTTCTATCCGTCCGTTCGTACTCGACGCTGAAGAGCAGAAGGGTGCTAAGTTCGAACAACTGAAAGCTGTAGGTAAAGCATTCGACGGTATGACATTCCGTATCCAGGTGGACGTTCTCGACTGTCTGGGTTGCGGTAACTGTGCTGACATCTGTCCGGGTAATCCGAAGAAGGGTGGCAAAGCATTGACAATGAAACACCTCGAAAGCCAATTGGCTCAAGCTGAAAACTGGACTTACTGTGCTGAAAACGTGAAGACTAAACAACATCTTGTTGATATCAAGGCTAACGTGAAGAACTCACAGTTCGCTACTCCGTTGTTTGAGTTCTCCGGCGCTTGCTCTGGTTGTGGTGAAACTCCATACGTGAAATTGATTTCTCAATTGTTCGGTGACCGTGAAATGGTTGCTAACGCTACCGGATGTTCTTCTATCTACTCTGGTTCTGTTCCTTCTACTCCGTATACTACAAACGAAAACGGACACGGTCCTGCTTGGGCTAACTCACTGTTCGAAGACTTCTGTGAATTCGGTTTGGGTATGGAACTGGCTAACGAAAAGATGCGTGCTCGTCTCGTGAAAGTGATGAACGAGGCTATTGCTGCTGATTGCACTCCTGCTGAAGTAAAAGAACTGTTCGCTGAATGGATCAACAATATGCTGGATGCGGACAAGACTAAGGAATTGGCTGCTAAGATCATTCCGGTTGTTGAAGCTAACAAGGATAAATGTAACCACTGCAAACAAATCGCTGAACTGCAACAATATCTTGTAAAACGCAGCCAGTGGATCATTGGTGGTGACGGTGCTTCTTACGATATCGGTTACGGTGGTCTTGACCATGTAATCGCTTCCGGTAAGGACGTTAACATCCTCGTTCTGGATACTGAAGTTTACTCTAACACAGGTGGTCAGTCTTCTAAAGCTACTCCGGTAGGTGCTATCGCTAAGTTCGCTGCTGCTGGTAAGCGCGTACGTAAGAAAGACCTCGGTCTGATGGCTACTACTTACGGTTATGTATATGTTGCACAGATCGCTATGGGTGCTGACCAAGCTCAAACTCTGAAAGCTATCCGTGAAGCTGAAGCATATCCGGGACCATCTTTGATTATCGCTTACGCTCCATGTATCAACCACGGTCTGAAAGCAGGTATGGGTAAGAGCCAGGAAGAAGAAGAAAAAGCTGTTAAGTGCGGTTACTGGCACTTGTGGCGTTACAACCCGGCTTTGGAAGAAGAAGGCAAGAACCCATTCCAATTGGATAGCAAAGAACCGAACTGGGAAGATTTCCAAGGTTTCTTGAAGGGTGAAGTTCGTTACGCTTCTGTAATGAAACAATATCCTGCTGAAGCTGAAGAACTGTTTAAAGCTGCTGAAGAAAACGCTAAATGGCGTTACAACAGCTACAAACGTTTGGCTAGAGAAAACTGGGGTGCTGAATAATAGTAATACCCTATAAATATAAAACGGTAATCTTGTAGAAGATTACCGTTTTTTTTATTGTATGAACTCTGTCTAACATAAACAATACTCCCTTTTTCCCACTAGAGTTCATGTCTATTTTATATTTAAAATTAAGAATAACAATGCTCCAATCTATTTATTCTCAGACTTCGGAATCCAACTATCCACCAACTGCCGATGTTCATCCCTCCATTTGCGGGCTATTTCTTCTTCATCCATCCGGGCATCCTTCATAGCTGTCATAAAAGAGCTAAGTTCTTCTGTCGTTAGTTTAATGTTGCCAAAGAATTCGGCAGCAAACGGATCTTTCTCACTGAATCCTTTCCATGCAATAGCATGTATTTCTTCCAAGTCTCCATATACTTTCTTCGGATCATCCAAGAATTTCAAGTCAAACTGGTCGAACATCCAATGCGGTGTCCACCCCGTAATGACAATCCATTCTCCTTTGTCCATCGCTTTTTTCAAAGAAGCCAGCATGGTGGAACTACTTGAAGTCATGAGGGTATACCCATCAAGTCCGTAAGCAGCAATGGCCTTATCGGTCGTCTTCATTATCCCTGCTCCCGCATCAATTCCTACTATTTCAGAAGAGAAACGGTCTTTATTAGCTTCCAGCTCACTAATAGACTGGATCGTAACATATTGAGGAACAACCAGTCCTACACGGGCTTCTCCATATACCTCCCCCAAAAATTCGATGCTGTCTCCATACTGATCCATATAATCTTTCATCGTTATTGGTAACCATGCATCCAGAAAGACATCAGATTTCTTTCCTGACATAGATACAAAAATAGGGGCAAGATCAGCATTTTGCAATTCAACCTCATATCCATGCTCTTCCAATACCACCTTGGCCAAATGACTCATGGCAATACCTTCCAGCCAATTGGCATAGGCTATTTTTACTTTCTTTTTCTCTAAGCCTGAATTAGTACAGGAAGCTAGCAAAAGCATAGCTGACAATACTATTCCTACTATTTTATATATTCTCATACGTATTTTATCCTTTCCGTTTAGTTCTTATTTTTTCGTCCTGCCATTCCTTGTGTGATACGGTCTAAGATAATAGCTAAAATAACAACTGCTATACCACCTTCAAACCCAAGTCCGATTTTCATTTGGGTAATACCTTTCAATACAATTTCTCCCAGACCACCGGCAGCAATCATGGCAGCAATGACAACCATAGAAAGCGACATCATTATTGTCTGGTTGACACCAGTCAGGATAGTGGGCAACGCCAAAGGAAGCTGCACTTTATACAATAACTGCCAACGGGTAGCTCCGAACGAACGGGAAGCTTCCACTACATTTTTAGGAACTTGCCGTATTCCCAATCCGGTAAGGCGGACCACAGGAGGCATAGCAAAGATAATGGTGGCAAACACTCCTGGCACTGCTCCCAATCCGAAAAATAAAACGGCAGGAATCAGATAAACAAAAGCAGGCATCGTCTGCATCAAGTCGAGAACAGGACGAAGTATTTTCTCTGCACGCGGACTGTTTGCCGTCCACACTCCTAAAGGTACACCAACAATCAGGGCCAGACAGGTAGATGAAAAAACAAGAGCCAGGGTTTGCATAGTAGCCTCCCAAAATCCCATTCCATAAATCAGTAATAATCCCAATGCGGTGAAAATTGCCGTACCACGTCCTGCCTTCATCCATGCGAGTGCAGCAAGCACTAGAATGGTTATATAAAAAGGTATTCCAAAAAGTACGTGTTGGAATCCTATAATAAAACTACCGATGCCTGCATTTATGGCATCAAAGAAAGTGGAAAAATGTACCATCATCCAATTGATGACCGTCTCTATATATTGTCCTATATTTATCATAAATCTATTGCGTTTTGAATTATTTCGTTTATTTCTTCTTTATCTTTCCCCGTCACTTCGATGATTAAGGAGGAAAGCGGGATTGTTCCTAAAAACTCATGCGTCTCATCAATCACCCATACCGGCGAATTGCTCTTTGTCATTAAAGGAAGTATATCCTCCAACACTGTATCCTCCAATACAGAATGTACTTCGGTACGCACAATCGTTTCAATGGATTTTTCCTGTCTGCTACGTAACTTAAGCAGGTCGTTCAGACGTACTTCTCCGACCAGTTTATCATCGGCGTCTATGACAGGTAATACGGTGATATTCTTCGCACGCATCTTACGAATCAATACTTCAGGTCCCTCTTTCTTCAGACGGGCCACCAGTGGTTTGTCAATCATTAAAGAAGAAGCGGTAATAATTTTACTCCTGTCCACGTTTTCAACAAAACGGGCTACATAATCGTTAGCCGGTTCGGTCAGTATTTCTTCTGAAGTACCTACCTGCACCACCTCTCCGTCTTTCATAATAGCAATACGGTCGCCCAGTTTAATCGCTTCACTCAAGTCATGGGTAATAAAGACAATTGTTTTTTTCATCTTCGACTGCAAAGCCAGCAGTTCATCCTGCATTTGCACACGAATCAGAGGATCGAGCGCAGAGAAAGCCTCATCCATTAGAAGTACTTCGGGATTATTAGCCAGAGCGCGGGCCAGTCCGACACGCTGTTGCATTCCACCGGAAAGCTCGCCCACCATCTGATTTTCATATCCTTTCAATCCGACAAGCTTCATGCTTTCCATCGCTTTCTTCTCACGTTCCTCTTTCTTCACTCCCTGAAGTTCGAGGCCGAACGCGATATTGCTCAATACGGAACGGTGAGGTAACAGACCGAAATTCTGGAAAACCATCGCCAGCTCTTTCCGACGAACCTGCAATAATTCTTTTTCGGAAATTTTAGATATATCTACTCCGTTTACAAGCACTTGCCCGGTAGTAGGACGTATCAGACGATTGATACAACGCAGTAATGTCGATTTTCCACTTCCCGAGAGTCCCATTATCACGAAAAACTCTCCTTCATTAATTGAAAGATTGGCATCTTTCACTCCTACCGTACAACCGGTATCTTTCAGAATTTCCTCTTTACTCTTATCTTTTTTCAACATCTTGAGGGCTTTCTGCTTCTCGTTACCAAAGATAAGGTACAAATCCTTTATTTCTATTTTACTCATATAATATATTGGTTTAGATTATAATATTTGTTTTGTTTTCAACTGCCGCATTCCTTATTCTCACTTACGATAAACAAGTTGAATGTTCGCATGGTTCAGTCATGTCACATGATAACATGACGGTCCGACGTTTTTTAAATGGTTAAAAAAAAACAGACAGAGTAGTTTAAAAGGAATAGAATTTGATAAGATTATCCTCTTAATGAACAGTAGAAAACAGTATTTTCATAAATAAATAACAGTCTGTTCTTGCATATTGTTGGCACAAAGGTAAGGAAAATAGATTAAATATGCAAATTTCATTCAGGTACGGAGTAATTCCAAAGATGCTTTTTCAAGTCTACGCATCCATTTTGTTTGAAAGAGATCCCTTCTTCCAACAAGAGTTGTTTCTGCTCTGTCCAACCCGGAACAAGCCGTCCCGACGCATTGACAACCCGATGACAAGGCGCAGATAAATCATCCGGAATCTGTTTCAAAGCACGCCCCACCATACGGAAACATTGAGACATTCCCAATAATGCGGCAATTCCCCCATAGGTAGAAACTTTACCTACCGGAATTTCTCGGACAACCTGATACACCTCTTGACAAAAGGATGCGGAAAGGCTCGCCTTATCTACTTTATAATCTTTCATCACTCAAACATTACTTTATTTCAGTTCCAAAACTAGATAAAAAGAAAAGAATTTGCAAATAATAAAAGCATTTCAAATAAAATATGCAACTTTATTTGCTTTATTTACAAATAATCCCGACCTTTGTACCCATTAAAAGCAACCCTATTATTAACAAAACAAGCACTGCTGTTATGAAAAAGAAAACTATCCTGTTCGCTTCTTGTTTATTGGGAGCACTGGCTTTCAGCTCCTGTGAGAAGAACCTTTATGATGAAAGTAAACAACCCGAGAAAGAAAAGAAGATGACTGACTTGGAAGTACCTGCCGATTTCGACTGGAAAGGTTCTCAAAATGCCAAAGTGAAAATTGCCAGTCAATCAACTGCTACTATTTCTGTATTTCTAGAAGAAAATTGCAATGAAGAGGCTTTGATGCTTCGAATGGATGTCGATGCCAACACATCAAAATTGGAACTCCCAATTGAAATTCCTGCATATATAAAAAATGTGTATGTAAAATATGGTAATGGCTCTGAAATACAAACTGTTCCTGTTGAAAGTAATGGTACTATTTCCATAGTAGTACCTGCTAACGCTACGGCATTATCCAGAGTTACCACAAGAGCTAATAAAGAAGTTGAAACGAACAACATCTTCAATTATCCGGGATATGGCAACGGAACTATTATGTTCGAAGATATGTATCCAGCTTTAGGCGATTATGATTTTAATGATTTTGTTGCATGGTATAATTTCCAAATTGACGGTTTTTATTGGAGTCACAATCAATGTTATGCAGAATACTTAATGATAGGATTCCAAATCAGAGCTATAGGAGGTATATATGACTACAATCCTTATATCCGCTTGGCAGAAGTACAATATAATGAACTTGATTTAGAAGAAACTCAAATGTATCTTGAGCGTAACAATCCTGAAGAGGCTGAAAATATCAAAATCCTAAAAGGCCCAAAAGGGGAATTGATTATTTCACTAAAGAAACCGGCCATTCCTAACGGATACAAGTATTATAATACGGAGGTAAATGAAAAAACAAAGCCTAAAAAAATGATGGCCATTTACTTGGTGTTCAACTCACCTGTTAACGTTAAAAGCCTACAAGACAGTAAAATGGACTTTTATATTGCAAAAACTAATAAAGGACAAGAAATCCACTTAAAAGGTTATAGCCCGGTTTATTATAACAGCAACGAAAGTTATGTAAATGAAGACAACTTTATATGGGGATTAAAAGTACCTGCATCTTTACATCATGCCAGAGAAGAAGTAAACTTCTTGGAAGCATATCCAGACTTTGAACAATGGGTAACATCGGGAGGTCAAGAGAACCAAAGATGGTGGAATAAGCCAAAAACGAATAAGTTGATTATGAATTAATAAATATACAGTAAATCATATACTGAATTAAATAAGAGGTAAGGTATGTCAATAGATTTCCTTACCTCTTATTTTTATCATATGAATTCCATAGAAGTATAAACAGATAAATGCTCACCACCAAATTTTGCAGATTCTATCCTATCCTTTCCTCTTCAACAAATCTGTCGGACTCTCTCCAAACTGTTCTCTATAACATTTAGTAAAATAAGAAGGAGAACTAAAACCAACTTCATAACCGATCTCTGCCACTGTCATATCCGACGAGGCAAGCAGAGAAGCAGCTTTCTTCAAACGAGCTATACGAAGCAGTTCATTCGGAGAATAATTAGTCAGAGATTTAATCTTGCGGTAAAGTTGCACACGACTTAATCCCATATCCTTACCCAAATCTTCTACATTCAAATTTGAATCTCCCATCTTTGCCTCAATCAGAGCTTTGAATTTTTCCACAAAGTCTTTATCCATATCACAGACATCCTCTTTCGCCAACGTTTGTCCGTCACCAAAAAACTGTTTCAGGCGGCGGTGTGAATCTATCAGATTACGAACGCGTGCCAATAGTAATTGCGAACTGAAAGGCTTGGAGATATAAGAATCTGCACCACCATCATACCCTTGAATTCGTTGTTCATCCAAAGAACAAGCTGTCAATAGGATAACAGGAATATGACAGGTTTGTAATTCGCTTTTCAAGCGACGACAACATTCAATTCCATCCATTCCGGGCATCATTACATCGGAGATAATCAAGTCCGGGACATATTTCATAGCTTTACGAATACCTTCCGAGCCGTATGCAGCTTCTATAACAGTATAATCAGTGTGAAGCAATCCATGCACATATAAGCGAATATCAGCGTTATCATCAATAATCAGAACGCAAGGTTTGGAAGAGTCGTAACTTTTTTCCAATTCCTCTTCTTCGTAAGTTAAAGCATCATTCAAGCTCGAAGAACCGGAATAACCAGAAGTTGCAGGAGTTACGGGAGCCCCAGCAACGGCAGAGGTTGCAGCATCGGTGGAGGTTACAGAAGTAGCAGGGACAGAGAATGCCGGAGAGTTTTCAGAAACAACAGTCTCGCAAGTCTGTACAGGCAAATCAACGGTAAAGATAGTTCCTTGCTTTTCATCACTTTCCACTGTGATGGTACCTTTATGCAATTCCACAAAAGCCTTTACCAATGCCAGTCCAATACCCGAACCGGCATGGTGCATATCTATCTTATAGAAACGGTCGAAAATATTCCGGATATGCTCCGCAGAAATCATTGAGCCGGTATTGGCAACAGTAAAGCGAATCCAACAATGATCGTCTTTAGTCAGGGAAGATAAGCGTACAGTTACTTTTCCATTCTCCGGAGTAAATTTGAAAGCGTTGGAAAGGAGGTTGAAATAGATGCGTTCCAACTTTTCTACATCTGCCAATGTGCGGTAATCCGTATCCGGCATATAATCGAATGAGAAATGAATATGTTTCTTCCGGGCTGCTGCCATGAAAGACTCGTTCCATCCCTCAAAAGAAGAAAGAATGTCTAACGAAATAGGAGTATATTCCATTTTTCCATTCTCGTATTTACGAAAATCCAGAATCTGATTGACAAGACGCAAGAGGATATTCACGTTTCGCTGAACTAACAATAACATTCGGCGCTGATCTTCACTCAAAGACGAATCAGCCAGTAAATGCTCTACCGGGTCGGCAACTAATGTCAGTGGAGTACGAAAATCGTGAGATATATTTGTGAAGAAAACCAGCTTGGCATGAGTCGCTTCTTCCAGTTGATGAGAAAGCTGGATAAGCTGATCCCGCTGTTCTTCGAGTTTGTCACGCTGTTCTTCAAGAATATCCCGTTGCTCTTCGAGTTTATCGCGCTGTTGCTCTACTTGTTTCTTCTGTTCGGACAACTCTTTATTCAGGCGATTCTTGGAACGGAGGGATTTATAGACTACCAACAACAATCCCGCTACTAATAAAAGAATAACCAAGCCGCCATACATCACGACCTGCTGCGTAGCTACACGCGACAGATACCCACCGATACGTCCGTTCAATGTTTCAATCTTCTGATCCAGTTCCGAGATATGGGTAGTCTGAAGTTGCATAACGTGCGCGTTCGTGCGGTCTACAACGGCAGTATTCATGACCGTTTCGCGAGGATAAGACTTCTTCTCAAGAATATTCATGGCCAGTTGCATCACTTTGTCCCCATTAGTCGGATAAATAAAAGTTGCATCGAGCACATTGTCAAGCACCAATTCAAGCCCGTTTCCTTTGCCGGGCAGGGCATCAATGCCAACAAAAATCATTTCCTTTTCACGTCCGGCTTTCTTCGCAGCTTGATAGGCTCCCGGAGCGATACGGTCGTTATGTGCATATACCGCATCAATCTTCGGATGACGGCGAAGCATACTATCCATTTCCACTTCTGCCGGTTCACGTTCCCAGGCAGCATCCGCTTTATCAATCAGTTTGATATCCGGATAATTGCTGATAGCAGCCATAAATCCCTGATGGCGTTCCATGGCAGGGGTGGAACCACTCAGTCCGGTAAGCTCCACTACATTCCCTTTCCCTTTCAGACTTGATGCGATATAATTTCCTACCGCACGACCTATTTCATAATTATCGGCACCGATATAGGCAGTATATTTATCAGAAAGTATCTTCCGGTCTACAAGAATGACAGGTATTCCTTTCTGATAGGCCTCCTCCACAATTGGAGTCATGGGAGCCGCTTCATTGGCGGAAATTATCAGTAAATCAACTCCTTTATCTATAAAATAATGAACATCTTCCGCCTGCTTACGGTTATCATCCGCCGCCGAGCGGATTTCAACCGACACTCCATCATAAAACATCGCTTCGCGAAGAATCTCATCATTCATCTTGTGCCTCCAAGAGTCATCGCTACATTGGGCCACCCCAATACGGAAACGAGGCGCATCCTGCCGACAGGCCGCCAAGCCCAAAAGACAAAACAAGACTGTTATCCACTTCGTATATTTCATCGCTTCAATCATTCCCTTTCTTTCGTATATCTTTTGTATTTCTTTCTGTAATCCAAATTTCTCTCCCCGCATTATTTGCATTCACCACCGGGAAATACATCAGTTCCACTTTCACAGGGTTCAGCGTATATTTTCCAGTAAAGCGTGGAAGCAAAGGAACCGTAAACTGATAAGTACCTACCGGTAATTTTTCGCTAAAGATAACAGTTTTCTCTTTAAAATACTCACGATATACTTCAGAACGGGAGAAATTAACAGGTTTTGAGGCATAACTACAACCTGCCGGAACAGGAACTTCGAGCATCACATATTGCGCACCCTCCTGTTTCACCTGCAAGGTAACTGTCAATGTAACAGGTACACCCGCCACCAAAGAGTCTTTTTCCAAAGTCACCTCCACCTTGAAAGCATCACTCTGACGAGCATTCATCACACGCTTCATTGAATAGACACTATACAATAAAGGCTCTTTTCCCGTTTTTGAAATAAGCAGACTGTCGCCTGCTGTCAGCCGGGCATGATAAGGAAATTCCATAATTCGTTGATGATCCTTACCGCTCACAGACACCGACGTTCCTGACATCCCTCCGGAACCTGCCAGCAAATCGGTCAGAACAGTTGCCACAGCCGAAGAAGCCTGATACGTATTCCATCCGCGCTCCTTAGTCCGCAAAATATACAATTGCATATTTTCTTTCAACTTACACAGGGAAGGGTCATTTTTAATAATCCGGTAGGCTATCAATGTATTTATCATCTGATTTCCCTCCCAATAATAAGTACGCCGTCCGTCGTCACAGTAAACACCTTCCAGCATATCCTTTTTCAGATAAGGACGTACGCTATCACCCACATTCACCGAATCCACCTGTTGCTTGATTTCCCAGAGAAGCAGCTTCTCTTTCAAGTATGAAAGAGGACGATAATACTTGTTTCTATTTGCCAACGAGTCTTCTTTCTGTTCCAATTGCCGGACGAAAGGTTCCAATAATCTGATTGCCGAAGAATAATCCGCCTCTACTTTCCACTCATGCAGAGCATGAAGTATTTCTATATCTTCCAGTTTCATTCCTCGATAAGGACGCGTATGAGCATACTCCACTTTCAAACCATTCAGATTCAACTCCACAGGATAACCTGCATCTTGCGCCATCTTCAAAGCCCGCAGAATATGCGCAGACATCCAGAAAGAAGTATTTTCAGAGTTCCCCCACCACGACCATAACTGATGTTTGTTCTGATGATTCGTCAGTCGATGGATGATAGGTCGAATTGCTTTATCTACTTTCACCTTTTCACCCTTACTCTGCATATACTGTTGGTAAGCCAACAAACCGATTAACTTGGATGCCAGCTGCTCATTGCACAAATATTTGTATCCTGTCAAGTAATTCACTGATTCTTTATAGATGTCCAACTGATTGTCAGTGATACTCACCATCACTTCTTCATCCTCGCCGGATTGCACTTTGACCGTCTTTGCATCGGACAGAATACCCAATGTGCCCTCCGCCAATTCAGTTCCCTGTGGCAGTATCGGAATCGTATATTCCTCTTCATCCTGATAGCCATCGTCGCGAGTGAAAAGATAGCTGATGGTCACGCTATCGGCATGAACTGCCTGCATCGGCACTGTTTCATGAAATCCCTCCATGAAACTCACTTCCTGCCGTTTCAACGTATCCGTTCCGACGCAGAACTGTGTCTTTCCGGCTATGTGCTGCCCATCCAGATAATTGCGGATAGTCCCGACCACCGTACTCTGATCCCCCTCCACCAAGAAGCGGGGAGTTTTCAACTCCGCCATCAACGGTTTGTAAGAGCGGATGGAACGTCGGAAAGTACCCGTCTGCAAACGACGGTTCATGCCATAAACGACAGTTTCCCATTTCGTCACATTATCGGGGAAAGTTGTTTCAAACTGTACCGTTCCGGTTTTATCCGTAAACAAACGAGGCTGCCAGAAAGCCACATCCGAAAAATTCCTACGTAAGCCATTCAATTGCATCAGTTCATTATACAACTGTTCGTTATCCGCTTCTTCTTTTGCTTTCTGATCTTGCTCTTCCAGTTTCTCCAAAGGTGCGGTTGCAGCAGCAGAAGAAGAAGAACCTACCATTAATCCGGCAACAGACCCCGTCAACGAAGTTCTTGAACGCATGCCGTATCCTACAACGACCACTTCCTCCAGCGCCTGACTATCTTCTTCCAAAGTAACCAACAGATTGGCTCCGGGAGTTGCTCTCATCTCCTGCTGTTTAAAGCCGACATAACTAAACAAAAGCTGATCCCCTCCCCTGTCACAATCCATTTCGAAATATCCGTCCATGTCGGTGATCGTTCCCTCCGTCGTTCCTTTCACCACCACGCTGCACCCGATTAAAGGCTCTCCGGTAGCATCCGTCACATAACCGGAGACTTTACCGCCGTAATTGCGTACATACTGCCTGATCCTCATTTCCCTGTGACCAGGAAAGTTTGTACCGATCCTGCCAATTCCTCTTCCCAGCAAGAGCCACCCTGCTGACAACGAATCGCGTTCGTGTAGAGGCAGAGATTCCATATCTACATCCAGATAGGTATATGATTGTATCGTCAGAGCATCATGTTTCAGATACTTTCCATTGTTATAAAGCAAAATCGCATCATACGTTCCGGCAGGAAACTTGGAATATATTCTATTCATTTGCACCAAAGTATCCGGATAAACCAGTTCTCCGGTAGTGCAGTCTTTAAAGAGCAAGTTAGCCACTCCGGTAGAATCTTTTTCTTCCGGAAGCCGGAAATTCAACGTCTTATCCGGCAGGGAGAAATAAATCCGGGTGGGATGCCAACTCTTTCCCTTGCGAAGTTCGGCCACCAGACTACGGAATCTTTCCGGTGATAAATGGTAATCATTCAAAGTCGGAATCTTTGCCACAGACGAAAAATTCAGATAAGCCGGGCACAGTTCCTCATCCTTATATTTATAAACCACATTGCCCTCGAATTCATAAGAGAAACCTCCCTCATGCCGATACAACACACCATTCATATATTTCCAAGGTCCCGGCTCCACAGGACCTGCCAATATCTTTTTCTTGTAGCGCGACAGCTCCATGAGTGAAACCGGAAACAGCTTTCCATTATGTTTGAGCGAAGTATATACCGCCCCATCCATCACTGGAAGACGGCAAAGATACCGTTCATAACGCTTCTTCTCTTCCGAAGTAAACTTATACTCATCATATTTCCCTTTCCTCTGCCGCAACCAGACTACTTCCACTCCTTGCGGCAACTGATTCATATCGAAACTTAAAATCGTTTTCTTGCCCCGGTCGAAAGCCAGAGAATCAATGATGAAAGCCCTGTCGTGCATTCGCAACATTATCTTCTGCTTTCCCGACGGATGCAATACAGGAAAAGAATACTGCTTAGGCTGTTCCGTCCACGAAAAATAGCAGGGAACATCGTTCTGCTCAATCACATAGATATTCACCGCCCGCCCGTTCAGCATCACATAAGGAGCAAACTGGGTGGTTCCATCCGGTGTATCAACCGTCTGACGGAACAGATTTCCCGAAGGATAAGCAAACTGATAATAAGGCAACTTATCCAAATGAAGCAACTGGTTCCAATGCTGATAATCCAATGTGCCGGTATGTAGATACCCTTTTTGCTTCATTGAGTAGGAAGCACGTTGCTCGCGCGGACGGGGTGCACTCCCGTAATAGGGTAAATCGGGTACGTGATAATCCAGCTGCGTGTTGACCGCAAAAGCTGTCAGATCGACGTTGGATACCGGACGCCCTTGTATATTGGTCACGTTCAATTTTGTTTTCACTTTCTGACCGGGATACACTCGTTCCGGCAAATCAGATTCAATCACCAGCCGTTCGGAAGGTGAAGTGTACGAGCGTTTCAACATACATTCCTTATCCCCCATGAAATAAAATACTTCTACGTAATAGACGGAAGAGGGATCAATCTCTCCGGATTTGTGTTCCATCTCTTTTCCCGAACCTTTCTGCAACAGGCGGTTGCCTTGATACACATACCAGGAAAGTTCCAGCTGCAAAGGATTGGAAAGGGAGACACAAAACGAATCTTTTTCTATGCCGCCATTCAGTTCCAGTTTGGAGTCAAGTGCGGCGGAAGCAATCGTCGTTTCATATCCTGTTTCCGGTATTTTGAAACGATAGTCCGTCACCGCCTGATTGAACGGTTCGCGATAGGGCAAACGCACTTTCTTCACTTCTTTCTTTTCACCATAGGTCAGTTCGGCCGCCACAGGACGCTCCACTCCCAGGTCGAAGAATGAAAAGCAAATAGTATCCGCCTGCGTAGTGCACTGCATATCATAGCACGAATAGTAGAAAGTCGCTTTGCTCTGCTGCTCCAAACGGTTATTGTCTGCCGTAAGCAAAACTACATTCACCGTATAGAAGCAATCGGAAGCTCCGAATATCCGAGCAGGAATATCTACCGAAGCTTTCCCGGAAGCATCCAGTTCCGCCTGCACGGACATCAGTGTATCGGGCAAAGAAAGTATCTGCGCATACGACTTCAGTACCTGCTGTCTGCCGACAGTCACTTCTACATTCACCTCCCGCAAAGGAAGTCCGTTGGCATCCGTTGCACTGATATCCATGCGGTTACTCTGCGATGCATATTGCACATTCGAAGCCAGCTTCACCAACAACTTGTTTCCGTTCAGTTCGTAGTCTTCATATTTGAAATTGGTGGAGGCTACGATGCGTCCCCGCTTATCACGAAGCTGTACGGTATATCTCTGATCGAGCTTCAGGTTCAATGAATCCGCCAACAGGAATTCTCCGGCGAAGCCTCCCGGATGGTAAGGGACGACGGACATTATCTTCTTATAGTCACGCCAGGAAGAACCGACACGCATCCACAATGAAAGTTCCTGTTTCAGAGGACGTTTATGTTCGGAGAGAGCATAAGACTTGAAACGGACAGTTTCGCCCGGTCTGTATTTATTCTTGTCAGTAATCAGGTAACTATAAAACTCCGGTGCATCTTGCCGGTCATAATCATTTTTATACCAGGGTGGTACAAGGTGTTTCCTCAAATCGAATACCGCACGAAACTTATCCACTTCAACCGTCAAAATGTGCTGTTCTTTCTGGGACCAGTTATCGTCAGTATATGTCTGACTGTCTTCATCGTAATAAACAACCTTGCTGCCTACCCGCACTTTGGCATCTTTCCTGATTGTTTCCCCGGCATCAACCACCTGCAAGGTAAGTACACCATACTCCTTGAAAAGGAAAACATGAAAAGGAATCACCGGAGCATAACGGTAATGAACTTCGTTCCGCTCTACATCAGCCAGCAGAAAATGCCCTTTGACCGGAGGGTTGTTCCAAGTTTCCGTGAAACGGGCAAAAGGAGTCTGCTGTATTTTTTTCCACTGTTTCTGTCGGAGTTTGCCTTTGAGAAGTTTCAAGGCCTCTTTGTTGGTCAGTTCGAAAACGATCGTTTCGGAAGAGGCATCGTCCCAGAGCATCGGTTGTCCGAATGCTCCATTGGCAAAAAGCAGGACTCCCAATAACAACAGGCTCTTTAGCTGGCATAGCATTGTGTTCATGGCATTCGATAAATAGATAGATTGAGAACAAAAATAGAAAATAAAACTGTGAGTATGCTATAAATCACCCGATTATTCGCAATCTTATCCTCTGAAAAAAAGTAAAAATAGTCCCCATACTTACCCAGGAAACCATTAACAAACGTATAAAGCGTGATACAAACACTTAATTGATGTTATAAAACATCTCTTTTTATTTGGATTATTTGCAAAGTTGACAGAAGTCCGTATCTTTGCAATGTGTTTTTCATAGTATTAGATTTAAGGTTAACAAAGATTGGAGCAAGGCGTTGCTCCTTTTTTTATGCCTGTATCTTTCGTACGTACAAAAAACAAGAGGTACACCCCCACGAAATGAAATATACCTCTATGCTTACTATCAATAAAAGAATTACATCAGTCTATCTTTCAAAACCTGCGGAAGTTCGGGCATCGCACCGCTCTGTGTGCAGACATAAGCAGAAACCTCGACAGCCAGTTTATGCGCTTCGGGCACCGGTTTTCCATTGAGAATGGAAGCACAGAAAGCAGCCGTAAAAGAATCGCCTGCACCCACTGTGTCGGCAACCGGTACTTTGGGCGTCTCCTGGAAAGAGACAACGCCCGGAGTGAACACATAGCTGCCATTGATTCCACAAGTGAGAATCAGCATCTTCAGGTTGTATTTTGCCAACAGAATCCAGCATTTATCCTGCAAATCGATACCGGGATAACCAAACATACGGCTGATAGTCACCAGTTCTTCGTCGTTTATCTTCAGGACGTTGCAGCGGCGGAACGATTCACGCAATACCTCTTTTGAGTAGAAATCCTGGCGGAGATTGATATCAAATATCTTGAGCTGTCCGTCTATATCAGGCATCGTATCCAGAAAGCGATTGATAGTGGCACGGCTCACGTCATTACGTTGAGCCAGCGAACCGAAGCAAACAGCACGTGTGCTCAAGGCCAAACGTTTCAGTTCATCCGTAAAGGGAATGTTATCCCACGCCACGCCCTCTTTGATTTCGTAACAAGGCACGCCCTCGTCATCGAGCGTCACCTGCACCGTACCGGTAGGATAGTCTACCTGTTCAATCTGCATCTTCAACTTCTTCTCGTTGAATACTTTCAGAATTTCTTCTCCCAGTTCATCCCTGCCTACGGCACTCACTACACGACTGTCAAAACCAAACTGTGATACATGATAGGCAAAGTTTGCCGGAGCACCACCGATTTTCTTTCCTTCGGGCAACACATCCCAAAGTGCTTCGCCCATTCCTACAATTATATTATTCATGATATACAGGTTTTATTGTTTCCAAAGTTATAAAATTATTTTCTGATACGGAACGTATAATACAAAAGATAAAGCACGCCCACCGTCATTACGGCGATAGCACCATTCTGTCCCATGGAAGTATCCGAAGCCACTCCCATTGCCAACGGAAACACCGTCCCGCCGAAAAGTCCCATAATCATCAAGCCGGAAACTTCGTTTTTCTTACCCGGCAGATAAAGCAATGCCTGCGAGAAGATGACGGAAAATACATTGGAGTTGCCGAAACCAATCAAAGCGATGCAAGCATAGATAATTGCCTTTTCATGGAAGATAAACAAACCGATCATGGCAATCAACATCATCACCACACTAATGCCGAAGAAAGATTTCGGAGACATCTTACGCAAGATGAAAGAACCCAGAAAGCAACCTGCCGTACGGAAAATAAAATAAAGACTGGTTGCAAAAGCAGCATCATCCAATCCCATGCCGATGCGCTCCATCAAAATCTTCGGGGCGGTAGTATTCGTACCTACGTCAATGCCGACATGACACATGATGCCAATGAAACAAAGCAGAATAAACGGTTTGCCAAGCAGGGCGATACATTGTCCGAAAGTAGACGGTTTGCCCTCTTCTTTTTCCTCTTCAATTTGTGTGACATTGAGTAGAAGAATAGCGATGACGGCCACAATCATATAAATAGGGAACAGGATGCGCCAGCCTAGATCGAAAGTCGGAATGGCCTGTGTCGCTCCCCACATGGCGATGTAAGGTGCCAGAAAAGAAGCTATGGCTTTCACAAACTGACCGAAAGTCAGGCTACTCGCCAGGCGGTCGCCACGCACGATATTGGAAAGTAACGGATTCAGAGAAGTCTGCATCAACGCATTTCCAATGCCCAGGAGGGAGAAGGAAATCAGCATCAGCATATAGCTGTCGCCGAAAACGGGTAGCAACAGAGAAGCGAAAGTCACAATCAAACTAAGCAATACGGTTTTCTGCTGACCAATGCGGCTCATCAGCATGCCGGTGGGTACGGAAAAAATCAGGAACCAGAAGAATACCAGTGATGGAAAGATATTCGCCTGTGAGTCCGACAGACCAAGATCTGCCTTTACGTAATTGGAGGCAATGCCTACCAGGTCAACGAATCCCATGGCGAAGAAGCAAAGCATCACCGGGATTAGTTTGGAGAGGGAAGAGTTTTTACTGTTTTCCATTATTTTATCTTTTATATGATGAATTCTGTTTCCATAGGGCGGAGCACATAACCCTATGGCAATGTATGCATCAGTCCTTTATATAGTTGATGTATCTCCCGTTCCTTGTTACTTTAAAGCTACGGTCTTGTTGGGTTACCACGGCCGTGGTAGCTTCTTCCCACGGCTGTGAAGAGTTCTCACCACGGCCGTGGGAGGATCTCGTCACGGCCGTGACGAACTAACAGAACTGTGGCTTTGAAGAAAGTGTCTCCGCACTTTAGTAGAACTCCTCCACTAGGACAGACGTACTCTTCCATAAGGAAAGACGTATTAGTCTATAGGGAAAGAAGTATTCTACTCTAAAGAAACGAGAAAAGAGCGCATAGAGTAAGAAGAATGAGCTTATTTCTTCAACTTGTAGATCACAAACGAATCTACTTTATACGCTCCTCCTTTACTGTAAAAGTCGATATGAGTGTAAGGTTCCGACGGGAATACCTGATTAGTCATCACAAAACGTCCGCCATCACCAAAGGCTTCCACACTGGATTTATCGACAAAGAGACGGAGTTTCAATTCGTCTTTTCCACTTTCAATGGTCGTCCAGGTCAACATTGGGAAGTTCTCATTGAAACCAACCTCCCCGCTCTTGCGGCGGTCCATCGAGAATTTCTTTTCTTTCATGTCATATTGCATATCCACTTCTTCGCCTTTGTCATTGTAGAGACGGAAGCCGATTACATCCGCATGTTGATTTTCGATAGTCAGTTCTATTTCGTATGCACCCTCATTGCCGGCAATCATGTCTTTGATGGTACGTGTTCCGTTCACTTTGAACGAGCGTTTCTTGGAGATGTCACGCAGTTTCAGCAGTTCGGGAGAGGGAGCCGAGTGAAGATAAGTTTCGCCATCTACGGTGAATAGGCTCAAATCGCGAGGAACAGAGTTCGGACTACGGTATTGAGAGGTAGGAACATCGTTTGCATATTGCCAATTGCTCATCCATGCGATAGCGATGCGACGGTTGTCGGGAGCATCGCTCCAAGTCACGGTAGCATAATGGTCTTTCCCCCAGTCCATCCATTTGGTTTTAGAGGGTGATTCGTTTACAAATTCTTTTCCGTTGAACGTTCCGACAAAGTATTGGGTGGCACTTCCTCCGAAAGGACCTCCGGGATTCAAATTACAAAGCAATACCCATTTCTTTTCGTTCGTGCCGTCTACTGGAAGTTCAAATAAATCAGGACATTCCCAAACACCGCCATGTGCACCTTGTCCTTCACCGAAACTACTTTCAAAGGCCCAGTCTTTCAGATTGGAAGAAGAGAAAATTTGCATTTCCTGTCCTACTGCCAACAACATAATCCAACGTTGAGTCTCTTTATGCCAGAATACTTTCGGATCGCGAAAATCACGGGCATCAGACGTCAATACCGGATTATTTTCATATTTTGTAAAAGAACGTCCATTATCTGTGCTATACGCAATACTTTGTACTTGTCGATCACTATTCTGCGTATAAATTGCAACAATAGCACCCGCACCGAATCCGGCAGTATTATCAGTATCTACTACGGCCGAACCGCTGAAAATTGTACCAAGCGCATCAGGGGTAATAGCATCGGGACGATGTTCCCAATTTATCAGGTCTTTACTGATTGCATGTCCCCAATGCATATTGCCCCATTTGGAGCCATAAGGGTTGTGCTGGTAGAAAAGGTGATATTCACCATCTTTATATACCATCCCATTGGGATCGTTCATCCATCCATAAAGAGGTGAGAAGTGATAAGTAGGACGGAACTTTTCACGATTGCCCGTATCGAACGTGTCGGACAATTTCATTTCTTTGCAGCAAACAGCGGAAAGTTTACCCCGTATCGGATCATTCGAACCTAATTTAAATTTCAATAATATGTTTTTACCTGCATAGTCCGAAAGATCCAGTGGAACAAAATAGTCCACTCTGTTCACTGCCAGGCGAACATCCGCAACGTTCACCTCTTTATTATTAACGATCATGCTGACACGTACATCAGGCATCACCTCCTCTACGGGTAAAAGCAAATAACGTTGATTTGTATTTATATGTACCAGGCAATGTCCTTCACCCAAATCTTTTATTAATAAAGAAGAAGTATCGGCTGAAGCATCCGAAAATGAGAAAATCATCATAACCAGAATTGTCAAAAAGGTCTGTACTTGTTTAAACGAGAATAATACATTCATGTCAGATGGTATTAGAGTTAATTATTAATATTCATTGTCTTCTATTTGTTACCATGCAAAGATAGGCGTAACGGATAGTTACACCTATCACTTTTGTTTCAGAAGATAGAAAAAATGTTACCTATCTATTTCTTAGCGCTTAGATAATGCAATATATTTTTCGTCATGAGCACAATATTATCTTGATAAACGTTAAGATTACTATTCTGATTCCATTCATAAGCAGCGAGCCCAAGGGCTATACATGTACCTTGATATTCCGCTGTCGAAGCAAATTCCACCATTCCGGCACAACAATAATCCGTCACGTGTCCCCACGTTGCTAAAACGGTAGCATTGTTTTCTTCTTCAAATGCCTTTACTATATTCCCTGCATTGGGATAAAGACCGGGGAAACCATAAGAATTCAAGTCCCACATACAATTATGGTCTTCACGTCGTCCGGGACCGATCAGCGGGAACGTTTCATGAGAGAATTGGTCGGAAGTAACCATACCGGCAAACACTGGATGACTCCGATGATCATACTCCATTCCGATGTTGGCATTAATCGTCCAAACGTCCGCGCCATCTCCTCCTTCACCATCTGCAAATATCCCTGGAGCCCGTTCGGTACGCCCCAATGGCACAACCAACTGAGTCGCATGATTACTCAAGAACAGATTCCCTCCATTCTTATAATACGTAGTCAAGGCAGCGATCGCATCAGTAGACAAAGGTAACTTATCCCATCCGGCTCCAATGCCTACACGGTCTATATGCACCCAAATAACATCGTAAACAGAAAGATCTTCACTAGTCAACATGGCAGGAGTGACAACTTTACCATTCACAAACTGTTTCTTGAACCATGCATAAGAGGCTTTTTCATCATCATCTTCTATCTCTTCGGGACTATTATACGTTATCACATAAGCTGCATTTGTCAAATCAAGCCCGGACGGTTTCACCTTAATATTTTCTTCCGTTACTCCGCAATCTATCACTTCGGATAATTCGCTGATATAAAATACTTGATTACTGTTTTTATCTTCTATCGTACAATCTGCAAAACGATTATTTTCTCCTTCCGCAGCATTCACTGTAGTGGGATTTTCTATACCTTCACTCCAAGATACATTTATGGTGTTTGACGTGAAATGATTGTATTCACCTTTCACATGAATTACCCCATAGTCGGCTTCTTTGCCATTGAGTTGATTATCGCTCTGATTTACCGTGAACAAGTTATCACTTAACAAGTTGTTTTGCCCGCTTAATTCAAAGAAAGTCATTTTGTTTCCGGTAAATTCATTATCCGAAATATTCACTCGGCTACAGCCAGTAAAGTTGGCACACCAATCGTCATTCGCCGTTAGTTTGTTGTGAGAGAAAATCAGATTACTTTCTCCCGAAATACGTGCAGCCACACCGCCTTGCGATGAACCGAAAGCAGAATTGGTCACCATATTTTGTATGCCACCATTCATTTCAATGCCATTCACAACATCGGTTGCATCTATCCGGGCTAATGTAATGGCATCACATCCTTGGAGTTTAACGCCCTGATACATATTTTCCATCTTAATATTGAAGAAATGCAGGCGGTCATTGTCATGCTCTACATAGATTCCGGTTCCTTGGTGGTCGGCTTTCCCCACAAGGGTAAGTCCGCTTACCTCCACCCCGCTAATACGATTTTTATGTCCGCCTATATCGGCAACAGGAGCGACATGTAATGCATATTCAGCATTTCCAAGTATCAAACGACTGCCTTTAGCGTCAGCAACAGGAACAACCGTTTCATCATTCACACCTTTCAGTGTTACGAAATTGCGTGTAAGCTGAATGGGGCTATCCAGGCGAAAAGTCCCTTCGGGAATAAGTATCGTTCCTCCCTCGGGTGGGAGATCGGCTATAATAGCATTTATAAGATCTGCACAATCGGTAGATCCGTCAGTCGGAAGCCCGAATTGCGTTATATCTATTATCTTCTGACCTTTACATTCATCGCAAAGCGCATAAGTATCGTCATTACTGCAAGATGTGCCCAACATCAGGAACAATCCGCTTATCAAGAATTTATTTATTTTCATGGTGTTACTATATTAATAATGGTATAGGATGAGGAAATTATTCTATTATGCTCACCTTATCAGATGATACACAATTAGAGACTTCAGTTTCTGCGTTCACCAAGAATACCCGATAGCTCTCCAAATTATCTATAAAGCAGTTCTTGAACACGTTGCCTGTTCCTTGAGTGGCATTTACAGCTACAGCATCAGCATAAGCCCATTCACATGATAAACTGTTGGACACAAACGTATTGTTGTTACCTTTTACATTGATTATACCAAAATCATCGCCATGGTCGAGCATTTGATTCTGAACTGCTCCTGTAAGCCAAAAGATGTTCTTATTTACCCGATTGTTATCGCCACTCAACACAAGAATACCATTATAGTAGCTTTTGAAATTATTACCTTCAATAACACTATTATTGCAATCATCAAGCACTAAATTTTCACGTCCATCAGGGTAGACCTGATTATTAAGGAATGACAGTTTGTTCACTCCCTGCGCTTTACAGGTTATGCCAGTGGGCTGTGCACCTAATTGGCAATTCTTTATAATCATATTCTCACCACCAATCAGTTCGATACTATTAGGAAGTTCACATACCCAACAGTTGACTATCTGCATATTCTTTGCCTGTTCTATCTTGATGCCGGTATGCAGATTTATGCCAATAATATTAGAAAGTATTCCATTATCGCTCGTGCCTGTAAAATGTATGCCGATGTTCTTGGCTTCCGTCCCCCCCGACACCATCAGATTCATAATCTTTAACCCCTTCACGTCTGTTTCTACTTTTATAGCTGCTTCGGCATTGCGGGCCACTAGTTTGCTTCCACCACCAGGTCCCAGCAGATCGTTGATTCCATTCACGTCAATATTGCTGCGCATACCGGGATTTAATCCTTTAATCGTCACATTGTGCTTATTAATCACAATGGGAGCATCAAGTACAAAATCACCTTCGGGAATAACCACCACTCCCCCTTCGGAAGGTAAGGAGGCAATTGCACTATTAATGGCTTTCGAACAATCTGTCTTTCCATCACCAATAGCTCCGAATGTGGTAACATCACCTTCGATTTCAGTATGAGTGCCATAACATAACAGGTTATCATCACCGTCGCAAGCTGTGAACAAGCACAGACAGAAAGTGCTAATTAAATATCTCTTTAGTTTCATCATATCTATATTTAAGGAATTCATATTAGTTAAACTTACCATATCCAGGGTTCTGCACATAATTACCTTCAGAGAAATTATATTGCGCATTGGGGATAGGCAAATATTCATCTCTGCCACGGACGAAGCGAGCACCACGATAATAAACGCGTTTGTTTTGCTCCACACCAATGTAACTGTTCATAGTTTCCGCAGCAACACCCCAACGTACCAGATCGAAGAAACGATCTCCTTCCATAGCAAACTCCATGCGACGTTCCCAACGTAGTGCTTTGCGGGCTAATTCTTGATTCCAGCCTTCAGAAGGGTATTCACCGATCAGATAATTAGCCGCATTCTGTTCTGAATCCTCAAAGTCTTTTACATAAGGGCTATTCTTGGCACGCAGACGAATACGGTTAATGATTTTGCGGGCTTCTTCCAGTCCGGCAGCTTCACCTATTTCTATCAGCGCTTCAGCCTTCCACAACAACACGTCGGCATAACGGATAATCTGCCAATTGAGATGGGAAGCCCCCCAAGGCCAACCTTGGAACATCTCGTCACTCTCCGGAGAAATATAGAAGCGTTTGGTACAGTTGAAACCATATTCGCCACTGTTACGCACCCAATTTGCTTTACAAGGCTCGGCAGTATATGTTTTCCAAGTAATACCCGGACGACCGGTTACGAAATCCAAACGAGGATCTACAGTTGCGTCAACATTAGTGAGTTCACTTCCTTCGTATATTCCATAGTCATCGGTGTTGAAGGTATCAAACAAAGGCAATCCATAGGTATCTGTCTTATAGGCATTGATTAAGTTTTGGCTGGGCAAGAAAAATCCGTCACCACCATAAGGACCTTTAGGGGCGTTGAGCAAATTACTCCAGTTTATATTCCCGGCACCATCGGTTTCATCATCCATCGAATATTGTACGGCAAACACAGACTCTACTCCATTCTCATATTCCAATTGATCGAGTTTCTGAAAATCATTCAAAAGATCATACGTCTTTCCTTGTGCACCCACTTTGTCGCAAAGAGTCACCACTTCAGCCAGCAACTGCTTATCAATAGCAACCACTTGGTTATTGTCATCTTGTTGATAGGCCTGATAGAGTATGGCTTTAGCGGCATAGGCATAGGCTATGTTCTTTGTGATACGACCTACTTGAGATTGAGTATCAGGCAAATCGTCGGCAGCATCGAGAAATTCCTGTGCTATTTTACCCAAAAGTTCTTCACGGGTATACTGGTTGTTGGGGATGTACTTATAGTCATCATTTTCCACATTTTCATCAAAATAAGGCACTTGCTTGAAAAGGCGAACCAGTTCGAAGAAGAAGTGTGCACGAATCACCTTCATTTCAGCCTTACGACTTTTAAGTATTGACAAAGAGTTCTCGTCAAGCGTGTTCATTACCCTCAATGCGCTGTTACAGCGTTGTAAACAGCAATAGAGTTGAAACCATTTTTCGTCGGCATTACTCCATGTAGCATCTATTTTAAAGGTTTCAAGCAGCGTGCAAAAGTCACCGTCATTTACACCGCCACCGCCTTTATAAGCATTGTCCGAACGTACTTCGCCATACGTCCAATTCGTCATTGGTACCCAATGCATCTCACGATTGGGACCTTTCAATCCGGCGTAAGCCGAAGTTACCAGGAGTTCCACACCGTCAGCCGATGCCAACAAATCGTCATTGAGTGTACCCTGTGGTTTAATATCAAGAAAACGGCTCTCATTGCAACTTGCCAATAGTGCCATAACACCTGCTGCAAAGATATATTTCAATTTCATAATGTTCTGTATTTAGGATAAAAATTAAAAACCAAGTGATAGACCGAATGTATAAGTGCGAGGCTGAGGATATGGATAGCCCAGTCCTTCAGGGTCGGCACCCGTATAATTAGTCAGGGTGAAAACGTTCTGTGCTTGCAGATACACACGCAAATTGGAAAGACGTGCTTTTTTAATCCACTTATCCGGGAAAGTGTAGCCCAGCGTTAAAGTCTTCAGCTTCACGTAAGAACCATCTTCGATAAAGAAAGTAGAACTGCGTGTTTCTACATTATTGTCCACCACAGTCAGTGCAGGGATGTCACAATTATAAACTCCGGTTTGCTCATAATCATTCCAAGCATGCATTGCATCCATCAGACGTACAGAGTGATTACCTGTCCAGCCTTGGAATAGGTCGGTATAAAACTTAGAGTTATTCCATGCATCGCGAATCATACCATTGAAGAATGCGGAAAGATCAAACCCTTTGTAAGATGCACCGATATTTAAACCACCGATAAATTTAGGTTGATCGCTACCTTGCCAATCCATATCGGCAGTATTGATGACGTTGTCACCGTTAAGGTCTTTGTAGCGAATACGTCCCACACCGGGAGCTCCAATCTGTACATCATATTTGCTTAGATATTCATATACCTCTTGCTTTGTTTTGAATACACCATCGGCTTTATATGACATCCATGAGCCATAAGGTTGTCCCACAATGGTTTTGTCCACACCGTTACCACCTCCCCAGGTATATTTGATAACATCCGGAAGTTCGGTAATTTCATTCTTATAATAAGAGATGTTGAACGAAATGTCATACTTGAAATCCTTTATTTCATCCCGCCAAGTAAAGGTTGCTTCCACCCCGCTGTTATCCATACTGGCAGCATTATACCATTTATATCCACCTTCGCCAATCACACCTATATAAGGTTTTTGAATTAGCATACCAGTGGTCTTCTTTTGAAAATAGTCCAGAGTCAAGCCCAAACGGTTATCAAAGAAAGCGGCATCAATACCAAAGTTCAACTGCTTGGTCTCTTCCCACTTCAAGTCGTTGTTACCCGAACGATCTTTCTGTACACCGGGTACGACTGTTGCACCATCACCATTGAAGTTGTATGAACCATTGGACATGTTAGTGTAATAAAGGTTGTAAGTAGCATTGTTGTCAATCTGGTCATTACCATTAATTCCCCATGATGCACGTAATTTAAGGTCTGAAAGCCAGTTTTGCGTACGTTCCATAAATTTTTCGCGTGACATTCTCCAACCAGCTGATACAGAAGGAAAGATGGCTGAATTGTTCCCTTTACCAAAACGTGAAGAAGCATCACGACGCACCGTTCCTGATATGAGGTACTTATCATCGAACGCATAGTTTACCTTACCAAAGTAAGAAACCATAGCATAAGTAGAAGCATTGTTACCCACGCTTTTTCCTTCGGTCACGGTGTCCAGATAGCGATAGTCAAGGTCTTCTATCACCAATCCGCGACCATACCCCTGCAAATGCTCACCATTTTCTTTCTTAGCTTCGGTTCCTATCACAGCACTGATATTATTCTTCCCGAAATCTATGCTATAATTAGCCGTGTTCGACCATACCCATTGTACACTATTATCCTGTCGTACGGTCAGTTCATTTACATCTACCTTCCGATCGGCTTCGCTCCATTTTGGGACAAAGGTTGAGTTGAAACCGGTAGTATAATTCAAGCCAAATTGGCTCTTCAATACCAGATTTTTAATAGGCTCTACTTCCAAATAAACATTACCAAAGATACGCCAGCTTTTGTGACGATTATTGGCTTCGTTGTCCGTCAAGCGAATGGGATTCGGTTTATCTCCCAATATATCCACATAACCACCGGCATACCCTCCGTTTTCATCGTACACAGGAATGGCCGGATGCTGCGCAATAACCAATTCTTCTATACCGGCAGGATTAAGATGTTCCAACCAATGGTTCACCGAGATGCTTTCTCCCACACGTACTTTACCATCCACAAAGCGGAAATTAGAAGCTAAACGCGAATTAAAGCGTTCGTAGTCTGTATTACGGCAAAGGCCATCTTGATTCATATAGTTTAAGGTAAGAGCCACATTACCATCCTTAAATCCTTTAGAGAGGGAAAGATTATAATTCTGCATCAAAGCTGTACCAAATATCTCCTTTGCCCAATCAGTATTGCCCGACTTTATCTTCACTCCATTCTGGTCGAAATAATATTCTTGCAGTTGGGCTTTCTCTCCATTTCCATAGACAACACTGTTTGGATAGGTTCCAAAAGTATTTTTATAGGCTTGCCAATAAACATCACCCCATTGGTAAGCGTCAAGCATATCAATACCACCGGCAAAAGTCTGGGCAGTGAGCGACATATCAAAACTTACCTTTACATCACCTTCCTTAGCACGTTTTGTGGTAATGATAATGACCCCGTTGGCAGCCTGAGCACCATAAATCGCAGCAGATGCTGCATCTTTCAACACCTGAATGGATTCGACATCATTGGAAGAGATGATAGAAGCTACATTGTCATGTGTCTGAACACCATCTATCACATAAAGAGGGGAAGAATTGTTAATGGTAGTAATACCACGTAATTTAGTATCCGTGTTTCCACCGCCGGGTTTACCATCAGTTGTCACGTTCATACCGGCTACACGCCCCTGCAAACCTGACATCACATTACCGGTAGGTATATCCGCTACCTCTTTCATCTTCACTACGGCTACCGAACCTGTCAGACTGGCTTTCTTTTCAGCCATATAACCTGTCACAACCACCTCATCAATCATCTTAGCATCTTCTTCCATCACTATCTTCAAGGAAGGTTTAGCGGCAATAATCACTTCCTTATATCCTATATAAGAAATAGCCAATGATGCATTTGCCGGTACACTAAGAGTAAAGTTTCCGTCTAAATCGGTAATAGTTCCAGTTGATTTAGAATCATTTTGCACTACGGAAGCACCAATAATCGGTTGCCCATCAGTCTTTGAAGTAACGTTTCCCTTCACCGTTATGTTTTGTCCCCAAAGGACTGACATGAAAGTAAACAGGAAACAAACGCTGCAAAGAAGTTTTTTGTTCTTCATAATACTAAGCATTAGTTTGATGTTATTAAATTAAAAGTACGAATTTTATCTTTATCGATAATGCAAATTACGGTTGATTTACGTCAATCGACTGAAAAAAATGTTTCAAAGGCTGTAACATTTGTTGCATAGAACGCTATTTTATAGGGTTTTATACATTATTTTTCTCATCACAAGAATTATGGAGAAGATATTCTCTTGTCAGTGGGAAAATATTACCTTTGCGTAGTGATATAAGCTTTTAAAAAGTAGTTATAATTAAAACGATTAATAAAAAAAGTCAGTTACCGATTGTAACCAACTGAAAATTGAACGATATGAAAACAATCTCCAACGAACAACTTACCATTCAAGTATCTCCGCATGGAGCGGAACTTTGCAGCATCTTCGCCAATGGAAAAGAATATCTGTGGCAAGCGGATCCTGCTTTTTGGAAACGTCACTCTCCTGTCCTATTCCCTATTGTCGGAAGCATATGGGAAAATGAATATCGCAATGAAGGGATTCCTTATACACTTACCCAACATGGATTTGCACGCGACATGGAATTTACGCTTGTTTCCGAAAAAGAAAATGAAGTACATTACCGCCTTATCAGCAATGAAGAGACTTTGCAAAAATATCCGTTTCCATTCTGTCTGGAAATAGGTTATCGCATTCAAGGAAAGCAAATTGAGGTGATATGGAAAGTAAAGAATACCGGCGACAAAGAAATGTATTTTCAGATTGGGGCACATCCTGCTTTCTACTGGCCGGAGTTTGATGAGAACAGTTTAGAAAGAGGGTTCTTCGGATTCGACAGGAAAGATGGCTTGAAGTATATTCTTATTTCTGAAAAGGGATGCGCTGATCCTTCTGTTGAGTATTCCTTAGAGTTGGCAGACGGATTGTTACCATTGGATACTCATACTTTTGATAAAGATGCTTTGATCTTGGAAAACGGCCAGGTTCGCAAAGTCACCTTATTTAATAAGGAGAAACGGGCTTATTTAAGTTTACACTTCAATGCTCCGGTAGTCGGCCTTTGGTCGCCACCTGCAAAGAATGCTCCTTTTGTTTGCATCGAGCCTTGGTATGGACGTTGCGACCGCGCACATTATACAGGGGAATATAAAGATAAAGACTGGATACAGCACCTGCAACCGGATGAGATATTCCAAGGGGGATATACAATTGAAATCGAAGAATAATCGACAATAGCCAACAAGACCCGGCAAATAAAAAGTAGCTGCCGGATTTCACATCTGACAGCTACCAACACCTAATTCTAATCTACAAAACCTAACTTATAAATCTAACCTATGAACCTTTAAGCAACTAATACCCATTGCTCTTACTGAATCTATGAAAATATCTATTGTGTAAACCTCTACCTTATATTATAAACCTAATCGATACGCATTGAATGAATCAACATTGAACGTTCCTCCTTTACTATAAAAACACATACGGTTGTATGGTTCCGATGGAAAAACCAGATTCGTCATTGCTATTTTTCCTCCATTCAGGAATATTTCTACAGAACACTTATCAATAAAGATATCCAAAGCGTATTTATTTTCTTTTTTTATCGGCGCCCAGGTAGCTAATGCGAAATCATCGATATAATTGATCGAAGTCGTCTTTCTACGGTCATGAGCTTCTATTTCATGAGGGACGCTATTCTTTCCGAAATCTACGATACCACTTTTCGTCCGGTCCATTACCAGTCTTTTTTCAGGAAGATTGAAATAGATATCTACCTTTTCACCTTTATCATTAAAAAGACTGAAGCCCATAATCTCCGCTTTGCCGGTAGTAATCTCCAATGCTAATTCATAAGCTCCGTTATTATCAGTCAGTAAAGAATCAATATGATAATCATTGGATACGGTGAAAGAAGGAATCTCCTTGTTTTCTTTCCGCAAAGTTTTCGTCTCTGCCACCGGAGCCGCCGAAAGATAAAGCTCACCGTCTTGTGTATAAAGTCCCAACTCACGCGGTAAAGCATTGGCACTACGGAATTGCTTTGTCGGAACAATATTGCAATATTGCCAGTTACTCATCCAAGGTATGACAACCGTCCGATCACTTGTGTTCGAAAAACAGACCGTAGCATAATGATCCTTTCCCCAATCCAGCCATTTCGTGACATTTGGCTGATTGTCACAAATAAATTTCGTTCCGTCAAAGTTTCCTGTAAAGTACTGGGTTGCACTCCCTCCGAAATAGCATCCCGGATTCACGTTTACTATCAACGCCCATTTCTTACGATTTATGTCTCCATCTATCGGAAGTTCCACCATATCCGGACATTCAAACTGACAAGGTTGCACTCCGTACCCTTCTCCGAAACTGCTCATATAATTCCAGTCTTTCAGATTCTTAGAGTCATAAAAACGCATTTCCTTATCGGCAGAAACAATCATAACCCACTTATCTTCCGGTTCATACCGGAAAACTTTCGGATCGCGGAAATCTTTCAAACCGTCAGAAGGACAAAGGATGGGATTCTTCTCGTATTTAGTAAATGTCCGTCCGTTATCTTTGCTAAAAGCAAGACATTGGATCTGCCCGTTTTTGTCACTAGCAGAAGTATAAAAAGCCAGAATACTCCCCGCTCCATAGCCAGCCACATTCTCCTTATCAACAACAGAACTGCCGGAAAAGATATGTCCCAATGTATCACGGGCAATAGCCGGAGGCAAGTGTTCCCAATGCACAAGATCTCTGCTGACGGAATGTCCCCAATGCATATTTCCCCATTTGGAACCGTAAGGGTTGTATTGAAAGTACAAATGATATTCTCCATCTTTATAGACCAACCCGTTGGCATCATTCATCCAACCATACAGAGGAGTATGGTGATAAACTGGACGAAACTTATCTGTATTGGCTGTATCAAATGTATCAGATAGTTTGATTTCTTTCCAGCAAAGTGCATCCTTTGATTTATTACGCACACGTACGGTAGCAGTCTTTGCTCCGGCAGGTAAGGCAAGCGGAACAAAATAGTCCACTTTTGTCTGTGCCAGACGAATATCCATATCGGTATCTGTAGCCTCTCCTGTATCCAGAAGAACCTGACTTTCCATTGCTTCCTCTTCTATAGGAAGCAATATATAATTAGCCGGATAGGTGATGTGAATGACAGTCAGGCTATCACCTTTCTGTTCCAAAGTCAACTTGCTTTTAGTTGTATGGCAATAAGTCAGTCCGTAAGAAACTGCTAATGCAAGTGCCGCACCTTTACATAGTTTTATCCAAGGGGTTGTTTTCATGGCAACAAAGTATTCCTGATTTACACAAGCTTTTAATCAAAATAGATGAAGGCAAAGATAGGGGGTATATTCACCTTCGTCTATAAACTTTGTTTCAAAGGGTATCAATTTTGATACATCACTTCATATTCTTTCGTTCATTGCATGAATAAAGACGGATTGCCTTTTTGTTTTCCTGAATTTATTTTTCTACTTTTGAAGCAAATCTTTATTCTTCTACTTATGCCAGCAAATAGAAATGCTCTAATCCGTTATAAAACGATTGACAACTGTCTGCGTAATCCGTATCGACGCTGGACATTGGAAGACTTGGTAGACGCCTGTTCAGATGCTCTTTATGAATATGAAGGCATTGATAAAGGGATAAGCAAACGGACGGCACAAATGGACATACAGATGATGCGTAGCGAGAAGTTAGGCTATAATGCTCCGATTGTGGTGTACGAGAATAAATACTATAAATATGAAGATCCGGAATACAGTATCACACAAACCCCACTGAACGAACAAGACCTGAAAATGATGTCGGAAGCAGTGGAAGTGCTGCGACAATTTAAAGGTTTCTCCTATTTCACGGAAATGAGCGAGATTATCAATCGCCTGGAAGACCATGTTGCTTCTGCCCGGATGAAAACCACTCCTGTCATTGACTTTGAAAAGAATGAATCGTTGAAAGGACTGGATTATCTGGACACCATCTATCATGCGATTGTCAACGAGCACCCGATACAACTCAAATATCGTTCGTTCAAAGCACGTTCGGCAAACAGCTTTATTTTCTATCCTTATCTATTAAAAGAATATCGCAACCGATGGTTCGTTTATGGGGTCAGAGGAAACGGACGAATATTGCAGAATTTAGCTTTGGACAGAATACAATCATTGGAAGTTCTGCCACAAGAACACTATATCAAAAATACATTCTTCGATCCGAATACGTTCTTCGACGACCTGGTAGGTGTCACCAAAAACTCCGGAAGCGTAGCGGAGAAAGTTGGCTTCAAAGTAGCGGCAGCCGAAGCACCTTACATCATAACCAAGCCTATACATCGCAGTCAACAACTGGTGGAAAGGCTACCTGACGGAAGCGTCATACTGGAAATTGAAGTCGTAATCAACCACGAGTTAGAACGGGTATTCTTCGGATATGTCGACGGAATAGAAATTCTTTATCCTAAAACATTGGTAGAATTAATGAGTCGGAAATTGGAAAAGGCTGCCAAGCAATATACTAAGTCAAAGTGAAAATAAAGCTTTCGCACATTCGTACCCTTCCTGATAAAACTCTGTCAGCTTTTGCACATCTTTTTCTATACGGTCTACAGCTACAGGTTTCAAAGGACGGATAACGACAATCTTCCCTTCATCTTCCATACGTTCCACCATTTCCAGCTGTTCATTATAAACAGCGCACCGGCAACTTAACGCTTCACGCAACTTCGGATATTTCCGGTATACAAACGAAGGGATACGAATGTCTTTCGAATCTTTCCGATATCCCCGGTTACGGGTAAGTACCACGACATTTCTCTTACAGCCATCCGCAATAGCTCTTTGCAGAGGGATGGAATCTACAATTCCTCCATCGAGCATAGGAACCTCGTCTACATAAGTGATAGGACACACAAAAGGGAGACTGCTGGATGCACGAACAATATCGATCACCCTGCTACTGTCTTTTTTCTCTTCGAAATAATTGGCTTCTCCCGTAATGCAATTAGTAGTCACCATCACGAAACGTTCCGGTGAAGCAAAATATGTTTCATAATCATAAGGAAGAATGTGTTCGGGAAATTCTTTGAACAATAGATCGAAATCCAAAATATTACGCTTTTTGAGCAAATGTTTCAGACCGATATAGTTGTACTTCTCCAACAGGTCAATATTGCTGTATTTGGCACGTCCCCGTTGCCGCGATGCATACGACAATCCGTTGCACGCACCGGCAGACACTCCTATCGTATAGGGAAACCGGATATCATGATCCATAAAGTAATCAAGTACACCGCAGGTAAATACTCCACGCATTCCCCCGCCTTCCAACACTAATCCCGTAGATTCGTCAATTTTCAAGTCCTTCATTTTTATCTCCCGCATTCTTATTCCGGCGGATCACCAGCAGAGATGACAATTCTCGTATCACAGCCTCATCCTCGGATAATTTCGTATAAGAAAGATGACTCATTATCAATAGTCCGTCTTTCTCTTTAGTCACTAAATCTTCAACTCCTTCAAACCATACTATAATCATTTGTCCCGGATAACGTGCCTGCAAATCATCAATACATCCGCGAAACTCCTCATCGTCCGTATCAAAGAGGAAAAGACGTATCGAATGCCCGTTCTGCAACATCTTCTCCAGATACGAAAAAAGAAATGCATCAATCATTCCACCAAGTACGAAACTAACCATTGCGCCTTCCCGATACTGACGATTGACAAATACAGCTACCGGACACTTCACCTGCTCCATAATATCATCAATCTTATCCCGGAAAAGCGTTAACCACAAAATAGCCCCCGGAGTCCCCGGCATATCCGTACGGTAATGGCTCCCGGCTCCCAAAAGCAGCATATCAGGATGTTCTTTACGGACAAAATGAATGATTTCCTGTACAAGTTTGTCCGTCACCCGATAATGGTTATCCACCTGAATATTCAATTTCACTGCCTGTTGATTGAGCAAAGCAAAACTCTCGCTGGCATAATGCTCGGCATTCAACGGATTCAAATCCGTGCCTACCGTATAGTGTGCCGCAATCAAATGATTTTTCCTCAACTGCTTCCCAAATAACAAACTATAAATGGAAAGCAATACACGCCCGGATTCCGGACGTCCGAAACAAAATATCAATTTATGCTTCAAAGATAACTTTTCTTCGCGACGTACGAAAATATGTTCCACCAAATGAAGCAAAGGAGTAGTCATAAAGGTCGTAACTAACGCCATAATGACCAAAATTACGAATATAGACGGGGGAAGAACTCCCATTTCATAACCGATATTCAAAGCGACAAGCTCCATCAATCCCCGTGTATTCATCAATGTCCCTATCGTCAAACTATCCTTCCACGATTCACCCACCAGACGGGCAGCGATGGCACACCCACCCAGTTTGCCGGCAACAGCAACCGTCACCAACAGCAGACATACCATCCACAACTCCGGACTGTTTATCAAACCGATTTCCGTACGTAACCCGGTGAAAGCAAAGAATAAAGGTAAAAAGAAGACTAAAGATATATCTTCCACTTTTTCCATCATCACCTTCCGGAAACCCAAATTGGACGGCATCACCACCCCTGCCATAAAAGCTCCGAACAGGGCATGAATACCGATAATCTCCGTCAGACAGGAGGAAATAATAAGAATGAGCAGAATAAATGCTACAAATGTTTTATTAATAACTTCCCGATTGGCATATACCTCTCCTACCTTCTTCAAAAACGGACGAACGACCAAAAACATGACTGCAATATACACAACTGCCAGTCCAACTGAATATAGTGCACTGGCAAAACTTCCCGCTTTGGAGATAGCGATAACTACTGCCAACAGACACCAGGCCGTCACATCGTCATTGGCCGCGGAAGCAATAGTCAGCGTGCCTAAAGGAGTCTTAGTCATATTCCGTTCCTGAATGATACGCGCCAATACCGGAAAGGCGGTGATACTCATAGAAATACCTATAAACAGAGCAAATGGAAGGAATGGAGTCTGGTCGGCGGCATATTCTTCATACACCCAGTAAGAAGACAAAATACCCAGAAAGAAAGGAACCAAAATTCCGGCATGACTAATCACCAGCGTTTCATTGATCTTATTTTTCAGCACACTGAAATCCAGCTCCATACCGATGACAAACATGAAAAGTATCAGTCCCACCTGACTCAATAATTCAAGATTGGTAAGCGAGTGAGCCGGAAAAAGAAAATGAAAAGCATCCGGAAAGAAAAAGCCGAGCACGGAAGGTCCCAACACGATACCGGCAACAATCTCACCAATCACTCCCGGTTGCCCGATCAGGCTAAATAAATAGCCAAAAAGACGCACCATCACCAATACAGCTATAATCTGAATCAATAAGGTAGAGAGCGGATGATGAATATTGTCCTGTATAAACTGAAGAAATAGGCTGAAAGGGTCTCCCTGTGCCACGTTATGCGCATTTATCGCATAGTGCGAAAACCGGTCACCCTCTTCAATAGCGACATAAATCAACCCTCCAAACAGGAGCAACATCAATACATAAATGACATAATTCTTCCGGGCCCTATTCCGCATAAACTCTATTTTTACGATTTGTGCATATTTATTATAAAAACAAACGAAAAAGGCAGATAGTTTGGCAAAAAGAATAAATTCTCAAACAAAATCTTGTTTTTTTGCTTTAATCTATGTAACTTTAGGCTAACTTAATTGTTTAAGGAGGAAAAAAATTAAAAAGTCCTGCCCGCAGGCAAGCACCATGAGAATACAGTTTGAGATTAAAGAAAATTTGCCGGAAATTATCGAAGAGATCTTACACTCTGATAAGTGGCAAACTTCCGTGAAGGAAGAACTTAGCGGTCGGACGACCGTTGTGATCCGTGACCAAGCGTATGGTTCAGAAGCTACCATTGAAATTTATGCTACATCTATTGAAATCAAAACTGCCTGGTCTAAGTACTCCTATCGTATATTTGTAGCCAACGATATCGTATGGTGCGAATATAACGGTGCCTATCGTGGTCTGTTGGAACAAGTGCTCCTACCTACTATCACTCCTAAAGAAAACCTGCTCAATTCTGACGTAACTGAAAGTTCGCTTTATGGAAATGAGCATAAGAAATTGAGGGAGTATGCAGAAGATAATTTGAAACTGAAACAATTCCGCCGGGAAAACTTCAATGAGCAGAAGAATGGAACCGCACCATTCGATCATCCCAAGCGGGTGTATGATGAGTTTATCAAAGAAGATTATGTAGTTGCACCCAAAGAAGAAGAGAAGAAATAATCTGTACTTAATGCTTTAGTTTGTGCCATCGTATTGGCACAACAGTGCCACCATGTTGACACTATCGTGCCAATGAGGTGGCATGACTGTGCCAACATGGTGGCATTAATACACTACTCCCAAGTTATCCAGGTCAGCCTTTGATATGGCAAATTCATTTCCGGCTTTAATTCGTTCCAGCACTAAATTTCCGATACATTGGGCATCTTGCACCGATTGAAAAGGCCTTTTCCCGGATACAACCGGGATAAAAGGCTGAACGATTATCAAACGCTCTCTCTCATAAATCTTATAACCGTATCCACTACCTTCAATCTGGGTTACTTCCAGCCGATATATGTTTATCGAATGCATATACCCATATATGATTCCCACTAAAAGCAGCAAGACAAAGCAACTAATACCTATTATTTTTTTATTTCTCTTCATATTCATAAGGCTTCAACTCCCAAGTATCATCGTAATAATAAGTAGAAGCTCCTCCCGTAGCTATAATTCCCCGTTTTCCAGTAGAAAAGCATACGGCTTTCGAGCGTGTACTTCCTTCGAAATCTGTCAAATCTTCCCCATCCCAGAGGTCTGTCAGAGGGTCGTAAATCCAATAATTGGAACGATAACTACCACCAGCAGTCTGCCCCGCAGCAATGTATCCTTTACCGTCGATCACGAAAGCACAAGCATAAGAACGGACGATAGAAGTGTAATCGTCGTCATAATCATCATCACTCTTATCGTAAAGTTCACGCAATTCTTTCCAAGTACCCGTTGCCGGATTAAAACACCAGAAATCCGTCACATCCGAACCGTTATTTTCACCGCCGCAGATATAAGCTATATCATCTATGACGAAGGCCATACCGCCCATTCTCTTCTGTCCGCCAAATCCACTCATGGCTGTCCATTCTCCTTTATCTCCCACCGACGGGTCGAACTTCCAGAAATCCTTTTGATAATTATCGTTGTAACCTGTACCCAGATACCCATACTGACCAATGCCGAAAGAAAGCGCATAATACCGTTTACCATAGATATTAGTCCCATCAGTTCCATCCGGAATAGAAGCCATCTCCTTCCAGGAATTCGTGGCAGGATCATACTGCCAGCAATCATTCAGATAATCCTTTTTTGTCGCATCGTAACCAGTAGCAATATATCCTTTGGTACCTACTGCAAAACCTGTAGCTGCATTCCGGGCTGGAGCTGCATCGGGCATTGATGTACACTGTGTCCACGAATTAGCCTCAATGTCATACGCCCAACAATCTTTCAAACGGTCTTTGGTACTCCCCCGGTATCCGGTGCAGAGGTACCCTACGTTACCAATCGTAAAACCAGCTGCGTCCGTACGCGCCACACCATCAAAATCAGAACGGCGATACCACACACCTGCCGTATATTCAGTATCATCCGTACATGCCGCCAATGAAAGCAGCACCACCATCATGCAAAGTAATTTATTCATTTTCGTATTCATAAATATGTCGTTGATTACAACCGCAAATGTAGGCGGCAACGGGCACGCATAAAAAAACTATCGACAAATACAGACATTCTATCTACCAACAAAATTCAGGTCGACAAATACAGAGATTTAGTCGATAGTTTTTTGGAGGACTATTTAAAACCTCTTCTTTTGCCGCTACAAAACCAATTTCATTTTTACTACATGAAGTCAATCATACTACTTTTTTCATTCTTTATATCTCTTTCTTTTTTCGCTTGTGTAGACGATTCATCGTCCATAGGAGCGAAATGGGTACAAAGTTCATTTCTCAACGAACAGATGGACACTTGTACGGTATTACTTAGTACAGTATTAAGCGACTCCATAGCCACTTCGGGAGATACGGTTTGCCAGATAGGATACCGTGACGACAACTTATGGGGGAAAATTACCGCCTCTTTTTACGCAGAGTATGAAGTACCTTCCTATTCTTTTGATGAAAACATCCAATATGAGTTCGACTCGATCACCATACGCCTGTATTCTTCGGGCAATTACCTGGGAGATACACTAAAAACCCAACGCATTCATCTGCATGAACTGACAAAGAATATAGAACTGGACGATAGAGGGTACCTATACAACACTACTACTGCCTATTACAACGAAACTCCACTGGCATCTTTCGACTTTCGTCCTACTCCGGGCTCACCGAGCGAAGAACTGGAAATACGATTGCCGGATGCATGGGGAGAAGAATGGTTCAACTTGATGCTGAATGATGGCCGATGGGTACAATCTCAGGATTTCTTCCATGATTATTTCAAGGGAATTGCTTTTATACCCGATGCAAATGACGCTTGTATCAGCGGATTTCAAGTCAACGACTCCAGTATGTGCATCACGGTCTACTATCACCAGATTACGGAAACACTGAACGAAAAAACACTGGTTTTCAATACAAGCAGCACACTGACTTACAACAAAATAGAACAAGACCGCTCAAACATCCCGATAGCCAACCTGCAAAGTGGGGACGGCAATGAATACTCTTCCGGAAAAAGCGAGCATCAGGTCTACCTGCAGGGAATGACAGGTATGTATGTCACCATCGACTTCCCACATTTAAATAATCTCTGCGAAAAAGGAGAGCTTGTGACTATCGAGAGCGCAACGTTACAGTTATATCCGGTAAAAGGAACTTATGACGGCATGTACCCGTTGCCCAAAAGCCTGGCTCTCTACACCGCCAACAATGAAAATGTGACGCAAAGTGTAATCACCGACCTCACCGGGAGTTCCGTACAAAGCGGAAATCTAGTAGTCGACGAGATGTCTTATGAGGAGACTTATTACTCTTTTGACATCACCTCTTTCCTGCAAACAAACCTGGGAACTACCGGATATGATCGTCAGAAACTACAATTATTTCTTCCGGACAACTTGTTCTATACCACACTTCAAGGCGTTATTTTCGGCGACGGAGAACATACCGCCAATAAAAAGAATACCAAACTTATCATACTTTACAAAACTTATCAACAATGAAAAAGATTTTGTTTTGCCTTCTGGCATTCTATACTCCTGTCTCTATAGTTATTGCACAAAATACAACGAACTCCCCTACTTCCATGTTCGGACTGGGAGAACTTTCTACCGGGGAAGGCGGGCAATATGCCGGACTGGGCGGCACAGGCATTGCATTGCGAGGAAATAATTTCCTTAACAATGCCAATCCGGCTTCACTCACAGAGTTGACCGAACAACGCTTCCAGATCGATGCCGGTATCATGGGAGCATACCAGATTTATTCACAACGAGGAGCAAGTAACCGTTCCGTCACCGGAAATCTGAATAACCTAAGTATCGGCTGCCGGATTATGCCACGCTGGTATGGAGCAATTTTCATGGCTCCCGTCAGCAGTGTGGGATATGCCATCACGCTGGATGAAGAAGTGGCAGGCACCAATGGAGGTACTATCTCTTCTCTCTTTCAGGGTGAAGGAGGACTTTCCAAGATGGGTATCAGCACGGCTTACCTTTTCGGAAAAAGATTTTCTGTCGGCACCAATCTTTCTTATGTGACGGGGACCATCACACAAACGGAGACACAAGGTACTGCCACAGAAGAAACCAGCTCCTACAAACATACTTTTTATGCGGATTTCGGTGTACAGTATAAATGGGCTATAGACCGCGAACGTTCTTTCGTTGCCGGTGCCGTATATGGTTACTCGCAGGATTTTAAGCAGGATAATAACTTATACGTTAGTAGCAGTTCGGGAGGAGATGATATTGAAAAAAGCCTGAAACGCTATCGCCAATGTCTTCCTCAATTCTTTGGGCTCGGAGCTTCCTACAACACTCTACGTTGGATGGCAACCATCGACTACAAATATGTGGACTGGAGCCGGATGCAATCTTCCCAATCCAATGTCAGTTTTGAGAATCAACACCGGTTATCAGTCGGTGGAAGATATACATTGGGCAATGTCTATCGTAATCCGGTCAGCATCCTATTGGGAACAGGTATTAATAATTCCTATATCGTCATTCAAAAGAAAAAGGCAACCGAATATTACGTCAGTACCGGACTTAACTTCGGATTGCGCAATAACAACGTCCTTTCTATCGGATTGAAATATAAAGGCCAGATGAAAATTCCTAACGGCATGCAAAAAGAAAACAGCCTTTCCCTGTTCCTGAATATTACTTTCTCCGAGCGAACTTACCGCGCCAAGATACAATAAAATGTCATTAAACGGAAGTCATTAAGATAGCTGTCCATTTGAAAAAAGAGAAAACTTTGTGAAACTCTGTGTTACTCTGTGGTGAAACTTTCCTATATTTGTAGCCAAAACAATTTAATATTAATTTCATAGGAATGAAAAAGACAATCCTTATTGCTGCTTTAGGCCTGTTCAGCCTAAGTGTTATGGCACAAGATGCAAAACCTGAAGAAGGTTTTGTTTTCACGACAGTGAAAGAAAATCCGATAACTTCTATCAAGAACCAAAATCGTTCGAGTACTTGCTGGAGTTTCTCAACTCTCGGATTTGTTGAATCAGAACTACTTCGTTTAGGTAAAGGTGAATACGACCTGTCTGAAATGTTTGTTGTACACAAAACGATGCAGGATCGCGGAGTAAACTATGTACGTTATCACGGTGACAGTTCTTTCTCTCCGGGTGGAAGTTTTTATGATGTAATGTATTGCATCAAGAATTATGGTATCGTTCCGCAAGAAGTGATGCCGGGTATTATGTATGGTGATACGCTGCCGGTACATAATGAGCTGGATGCTGTTGCTTCCGGTTATATCAATGCGATTGCAAAAGGTAAATTAAGCAAACTGACTCCGGTATGGAAAAACGGACTAAGTGCCATTTATGACACTTACCTAGGAGCATGTCCGGAGAAGTTCACCTACAAAGGCAAAGAATATACTCCGAAGACTTTTGCCGAATCACTGGGATTGAACTATAACGACTATGTATCACTGACTTCTTATACACACCATCCGTTCTATTCTCAATTCGCCATCGAAATTCAGGATAACTGGCGTAATGGTCTGTCTTACAACCTGCCTATCGAAGAACTGATGGCTGTTATGGACAATGCTGTAAAGAAAGGCTATACCTTTGCATGGGGTAGCGATGTCAGCGAACAAGGATTCTCACGTGACGGTATCGCCGTAATGCCAGATGCAGCCAAAGAATCTGAACTGTCCGGTTCAGACATGGCCCGTTGGACAGGATTGACTGCCGCCGACAAACGCAGAGAACTATTCACCAAACCTTTCCCTGAAAAGGATATTACCCAGGAAATGCGTCAAGTTGCTTTTGACAACTGGGAAACAACAGACGACCACGGAATGGTAATCTACGGCATCGCTAAAGACCAGAACGGAAAAGAATACTTCATGGTGAAAAACTCTTGGGGTAAATCAGGCAAATATGATGGTATCTGGTATGCTTCCAAAGCATTCGTTGCCTACAAGACAATGAATATCCTGGTGTATAAAGATGCACTTCCTAAAGAAATTGCCAAAAAACTGGGAATTAAATAATTATTTAAGAAAGGCTTAATTTCCCAATGTATTCCGTAAATTTCTCCTTATAATTATCACCGACAGGAATATAAGTATTCTTATCAAAGATAATGCGAAGACGGGAAACTTCGGTAATCTTGCGAAGATTGACAATATAAGAACGGTGGACCCGCATGAAATGCGTGGGAAGCCGTTCTTCCATTTTCTGGAGGCTGGCAAGCGTTATTACAGGCTTGTCCTCTCCTTCCACAAAGATACGCACATACTCACTCATCCCCTCAATATAGCGGATATTCTTCACATCGATGCGAACCACTCTGTAATCGCTCTTCACGAATAATGAATCTCCTTTTATCTGCGAAGCATTTCCTATTTCACCCTGTTGTTCCAACAAACGATATTCAAATTGCCTGCGGGCTTTATCCGCCGCTTTCAATAAATCCTGGAACTCAAACGGTTTCAGCAGATAATCTACGGCATCCAGTTTGAAACCCTCTACCGCATATTCAGAATAAGCAGTAGTGAAAATCACCAACGGACGGTTCACCAAAGAACGTATGAAATCCAATCCGTTCAAATCGGGCATATTAATATCCACAAAGATCAAATCAACCTCCTCTTCGGACAATATCTTCATTGCCTCGAACGCATCCTGGCATGACTTTACCAAAGACAAAAAAGGTATCTGGGATATATAATCCGACAACTGCGTCAATGCTAACGGCTCATCATCTATTGCTATACATTTCATTCTAATAAAGGTATAATAAGTAAGACATCAAATTTATGTTCCTCTTCGGTAATGGAAAGCGTATAATCATTGCCAAATAAAAGCCTCAACCGCTTACGGATATTCTCGAGTCCGATGCCATGATGCTGTTCGTCAGCCGAACCATTATTGCTGTTGGAACAACGGAATGAAAGCCGGTTGCCCTCATCCAACTGTATCAAGACATGAATAAAAGACTCGCTCCGATAACTGACTCCATGCTTAAAAGCATTTTCCACAAAAGAGACAAAAAGCAAAGGAGGAATCTGCACTTCGGGCACTTCGGCCGGAAAATCCATCTGAATAGATACTTTGTTGGTATAGCGCAAACTCATCAGGGCAATGTAATTTTTAAGAAACTGAACCTCACGTGAAAGCAAAATCGTTTTATTACTCGCTTCATAAAGCACATAACGCATCAGTTTAGAGAGTTCCACAATCGTACTTTTCGCTTTCCCCGTATCAATATCCACCAACGCATGAATATTATTGAGCGTATTCATGAAGAAATGAGGATTAATCTGATATTTCAAATACTGCAGTTCCGACTGCAAACGTTGATGTTCCAGTTCCTTCAGCATTTCTTCATCACGGAAAGATTTAAAGAAAAGTTTGATGGCGATATTGAACCCTACCATCAAAAAGGCAATGATGAAATGAATAAGATAGCGGAGCACAAAAGGAGGATAAGGAAAAGGAGTCGGTTTTGGAAATCTTCCGGGACCATTTGGATCTCCCATTCCCCTAGGACGTTGTTCGGGATTGGATTCATGCCAATGCACATCCCCTTCCTCCCTCGCCTTTTCTCTCGTCTTAATAATCTGGTCCCTCCGGTTCTCCTTCATACGGAGAGGCAACTCTCCTCGCTTGAAATCTTTGGGGAAATGATTGGCAGAAGGAAACGGAGAAAGCCAACAAATCATTCCTATTACAAAAATCAACGAAACAGTATATTGCCAGTACCTTTTCTTAAAAAGAAAATAGGGAACCAGCCCATAATTATTCAACAGGAAAAGCACGAAAAAAGGAAGGATACTCAACCATGATTCGCGGATCACCATACGGGTTTCCTCCCGTTCAAGTCCTCCACTCATGGCAAAGTATCCGCCTATCAGCGGAAGAAGAAATATTACGATCCAGATAGCTCCGTAAATACTCTGCTCCAGCACGTGTTGTTTACGCAGTCTTTTCATGCCTCATTGCTTCTGATTATCGAAACAAAGATAAAACCGAACCTGTTTTATCACAAATAGAATCGACCAAAGAACGGATTTCGACGGTAAACTGCTGTTTACCATCCCCATCCACCAGGTCCATGTCCACCGCCTCCACCACCGGGCTGGCCACCGCCGGAAGTGCTGCCGATTTGTGTCACCATCGAACTGGCAGTAAATGTTGCCGTCTGTGTGCCACCGGAATAAGTGGCTCCCGAATATAACCCGAAGAACTCGGAACCACCGGAAACCGTTCCTCCTTTTGAGATAGTATAACTACCGCCCGAGGTCAGATTCGGACTACTGAATAATACCGTCATTTGAGAATAAGCACGGGGAATCTGATAGGTCAGTACGCTGGTTCCGTCGGCCGACTGGATATTCAGTATTTCTCCGTTACTTCCCGAACCGCCATAGATCACAGTGCGTTGCGTACATACACTTGATGTAGGTGTACTTGTTCCTCCTCCAATACCCAGAACAATCCCCCCGGTAATCTTAAAGGTATTCTGATCGCAATCGAATCCGTCTTCGGGAGAAGTAGTACCCGACGATACGATCACTCCCCCCGTAATGGTCAACGTACCATTAGAGTCAATGCCGTCATTTCCGGAACTATAACAATAAATATTGCCACCATTAAGAACAATGCTGTTACTTGCATTCATACAGTCATCGTAACAAAGCGCGGCAACTGTACCCTCATTGACAGTCAACACACTTTTACTCTCGATACCCTCACTACCTTCCCCACCGGTAGCCTTCACAAGCACCGTTCCTCCATTGATTGTCAACGCACCGTTCGCTTTGATTCCTTTTGCCGACGAGTCGAGCTTGCCATACACACACTGCGTACCGGTAGTTATCACTTTCACCGTGCCGTCATTGATGGTAATCGAACCGTCACAGTTGATACCTTTACCGGCTCCACCTGTACTCTGTATGGCGATCTCCCCTCCTGTAATCAGGATATTTCCGTCACATTTAATTCCTGCACACGAACTCAAATCATTGTCTTCATAAAGTGCGGTTTGAGAAGTGAATGCAGTCAGCTTTCCTCCGGAGATGGTCAGGTTACCATCACAGGATATTCCTTTGGAGGCTGCTCCCGCCACTTGTGCCTGAATAGCACCGCCACTGATTACCACATCCAGACAAGATTTCAACCCATGCGCTTTATTGTCCGTTGTAGAGAGTTTGGCAAATCCTCCGGTCATCGTAATTCCTCCCTCTTCACACTGAATAGCATCGCCGTCAGAAGATATATTCAGTATTCCGCCGCCGATAATCACAGATTCATTAGTATGGATTCCGTCTTTTTTGGCCGAAGCTACCGTAATATTACACCCGCTACGGAAACGCACATAATCATCGCTTGTGATGGCATGTTTATAATTTCCGGTAACTGTGAGTGAACCGCCTCCACTGAAAATGAGTTGCCCCTCACTGAACAGACAGGCTTTCATATCCTCTCCATCAGTAGTTGCCGTATAAGAAGACCCATCTGTCAACACATTCGTTGTTTCATCCGCGCATACCACAAACACACGTTTGGAAGACTGGATATTAATGGCAGCACCTACCGGATTGAGTATAGACACCCCTGCCAGTGATAATTTGAATTTCTTTTCGCTATATACCTTGAACGAGCCATTCGTAGTAGTCCCGCTCAACACATATTCTACTCCGCTGACTGTAGAATTAACCACGACATGCGCCCCATTGGAAGACACTTCCACTCCTGAAACACCATTGCTTACCGCAGCAGTCGTTCCATTATAGATAATCGTCACCACAGAGGCGAATTGGGAGTTCTCTATAAAATCATCATCGGAAGTAACCGTTTCCGACATGCTTCCATACGCCGTTTTATCACTTTCATCAAAAGCGATTGTAAATCCCAATAAATCTTCCGATCCCTCGGGAATCGTCGGGTTGGGCTGACTGCTTCCTCCACCTCCCGAACCTCCGACCAATATTCCTTCCTGATCGCCGAAATCGAATGATTCCGTCGTACAGTTCACCAACAACAGCAATAAAAGCGGTATCCAAAACAACACAATCCTTTTCATAATTTCTTGTTTTATCTATTAAAACTTAAATGAATATCCTGCAGACGCTTTCAGCCAACGAAACATCTTATAGGAAACACCTGCCGAACCCGACCAGCATTCCACCGTCTGCAATCCGTCCCTTGTACGAAATTCACCTTCCAGAGAAGCATCGAAACCGGAGAATATCTTTTTCTTCACTTCCAGAAAAGTCAGACCGGAAGAGACATATGTCCTTACACGGATCTTCTCACGGATCACTCTTCCGTTTTGATGAGCCAGATACATGGCGTAATCGGGAGTGTCGAGATAGGTAGTGTGATAAGCTATATTTCGCTCCCCCTGCACCTCTTGCACACGATAACAATTACTCGCCCGTTGTAATACGTCCATCAGGGCAGAGAGCGAAACGATATACTTCGTGTCCGTACGGTTCATCAAACGGATGGTACTCATCTCTTCCAAAGAAATGGAGGAGAAAGCGGAAAGTGCGGTGGTTACATTACATGCCTCGTTCATATTCATAAGGGATTAGAGTAGCAAGTGTTACAATACTGTAACAAATGTATGACAGAGAAGCAGAAAAAGGAAAAAAAATCAATGAACGGGGGATTCTTATCGGTGAATCGACTGTATTACAGCAATAAACTGTTCTGTTCTATTCTTAAGATTCTATTATTCAACAGTGGCTATGAATCGAATCAAATAGAAAATAAAATGCATAATCTAGTGCAAGAATATGCATATCACGCCCCTTATTATGCATAAATAAAGGGTAAACAGACCGTTTTTCATTGTATGAAAACGTCCGTTCTTTAAATGCAAGGTATCCTTGGTCGGTGAGGAACGCCTCCTTGCTCACCGACCAAGCTACCGTTCATCGGTGAGGAAGGAGGCGTTGATTGAAATAAGAGTCGTTTCCAAGCTATGTCACTTCTAACTTCGTTAATTTTCAATATAACAAATAGCTATAACATCAGAAAAAAAATATTGATTTATTTCGAATCTGGTAGCAAACAAATACAAACAGCAAGGATTTACTATCAAATCACTGTCTTTTGGGAGAATCCAAAAAGACATTTAAGCTCCTATTTATTTGCTATCCTCATATAGGTTCTAATTAAAGCAAAGAAAATGTATAAAACATCCTATTTTTATGTATAACCCTATTTTAAGCAAACATAGATTTATTTCTTGTAATATTCCAGCGGATTCCTCTTCACTTTTTTACGGAAGTATTTATTGAAAGTTGTAAAGATGAATATTACATTCTAAACTTTCCGCAAGAGTCAGAAATAGAGAAGAAAAAAAATGAACGGTTTCTCACCTGTGAAAAATAGGAGGAAAACCATTTGCTTTTTTAGAGACCTCTTCATTCTCTTTTTACAGCCATTCTTAAAAGAAGAACAATCGATATTAAAAATAGAACACATTTATTTTTTCATTTTAGGTACTTTTACCGCATACGATTAAAAATAGAACATTAAAATAAAAAAACAGACCTTGACAATAAAGAATTGTTAGTCGAACTTTGCAAAGTTTTATTAAATACGCAATAAAAACAAAAAGCAAAATGAGAAACTTACGAAAACTATCTTATGTCGCTTGCGCAGTATTTTTCTTTACATCATGCGAAGAAACTTACAATGACAAGCTATTTTGGCCAGGAGAAATTAGTCAGGAATATGGCTCGTATATTAAACCATATACGCTAGACCTAACCTACAGCGGAGAGAAATTAATTGGAAAAACTGTCAGCTTCAAGACAGAAGATAGCGAAACGGGAACACTGACGCTGAATAATATAATCCCGGGAGAAAAGGAAACTCCTATCAGTCGCATCCAACTTTATGAGAATGAAAAGAAAGGATATTATACTTTCAGCGGGACCAATATCACAATGGGAGGAGCTACGGTGAAATATGAAGGAATAATAACTCCGAAAAACATGCAACTATCACTGAACGTAACAATGGCTTATGCCAACTCCATTGCAAACACATATACATTTCCTGCATACTCCCACACAACAGATGGAGAAAGTATCATCCGTAATAGCGGAGCCAGCTACGTGAATATTACTACAAAAGCAGGAGGAGAATCTCTCCAGCCGGTGATTTTACAAATACAGCAAATGGCAACTAATATATTAGATGTGATTTTTCCTTATGTATTGAAGGATATTACATTTGAGAAAAATGGAATTGTCACTGCCAGCTATACTACGAGCCCTGTAGACATGAATGAAATTATGGAAGTTGCCAATTCGGGCAAAACTGACGCTGAATTCAAAAGTCTGATCAACAAACGCACTTATGAGTCATCTCCCAAAGGATTGGCCTACTGGAATCAAACAGGCAACAAAGCATTTGTCGTACAACTAAATATCCCTGCCATTGTGTCTCTCATAGCACAAAACAACGGAAAGCAAATTGACTATCAGCTTATCGCAGGAATCAGTGAAGCACTTCTAAAATCTGACCCGGCACGTTTAAAATTAACGTTAAGTGCCATCAATATGATTTTAAACAATGAAATAATCACCTATATTCTTCAATTGGATGATGATACTTTTGCAACTCTGCTCACATGGATGAAAGACGGAATACCAATGGGCATCAACTCAACAAAAGAACATACTTATATCTATTTCAACAAAGAAACTCTCATGCCGTTCATCAGCATCATCGGTAGTTTGCTGGAAACAAATTTAATTGAAGTTGCAGCCCTTTTCGATAAAATGGAAATCGGTATTGACCTCACAGCTAAGAAATAATTCATTTTAATTATCTAATATAAAAAAACAATGAAAAAAATATCTATCCTATTAATAAGCTGCCTTGCCGTAGCGTCTGCATTTTTAACTTCTTGTGATAATGATCACTACGGACCAGAGCCTATAGATGTAACAGCCAATTATTCAAATAAACTATCAAACCCCAATCCGAATCTAATTCTTACCTATAATGGTGAAACAATGATCGGAAAATCAGTAGACTTTAGCACTGTAACAGGAGAAACCGCTATTATTAACTTATATGATATTTTACCAGGAGAAAAAGAAGTAAAAATTATGTCTATCCCCCTTTCTGGAGATGGGCAAGGATATTCTTTTTCAGGAAATAGTATGGGAAATGAGACTTTAAGCTCTTTTAGATACGAAGGACGCGTAATAAAAGGACAGTTAACATTAAATATATCCAATATCAAAATGGGCAATGCAGAATTATGGGCAAATACTTATAAACTACCCACAGTTATTAATGGCATCAAAACGATTGTAGTTGGAGACATGTGGGGAGAAGAATATACATGGCAAGATGTTGACGGACAAGTACTAAATGCATCATGCTATTTTTATGCAGACATAGAAGCTTCAGAAAGTGGAGCCACAACTCAAACATGGGGTAGTGCCATTCAAAACATATTAAGTTATATTTTGCCACAAGTTCTACAAGAAATTACTTTAGGAGCGGACGGGAATGTAACGGCTTCTTATTCAAATGAACCATTGACAGGAGTAGACATGGATATCATTTTTGGATTTCTAGAAAATCCATTAACACAGGATATGATTACTCCTAACATTGTTAACCGTAATTATATTCCATCTCCAAAAGGATTTGCTAATTGGTTCCAAAAAGACGGTAAGTTAATATTAAAATTAAACTTAGCTAATATTATTGCCTCAATATCCAGCGGCAATCAATATATGGATGTCAATATAACCAATGCTATCATTGAAGCTATATCCCAAATGGATGCTATGAAAGTGAAAGAATTGCTAACCACGCTCAATCAAAGTCTAAAAAATGAAACACTTGGATTCCTGCTCAATGTCAATGACACTTCTTTCAAAGCTATTTTCAATTGGTTAACTACCGGAATCCCGATGCAAGTTATTTCAAAAGATGGACATACTTTTATTTACTTAGACAAAGAAGGTTTTACTCCCATAGCCAAATTACTACCAGATCTTAGTCCGCTAATAGTCAGTCTGCTTCCAGAAGATATGCAATCACTGGGAGGAATCATCTCTATATTTTTGAACGGTATATCAGACGCTTTTCTATCACCTGAAAAAATAGAATTTGGTTTGGAAATTGTTCCAAATAAATAAAACAAAAAACAATGAAGAAATTATATATCCTAACAATCCTGTTATGCCTTACCGGTTTCGGAAGCATCTTTGCCCAAACCCTGAAAGGACATATATATGATGCCAAGACCAATGAGCCATTGGTCGGAGCCACCGTCACCTACAAACTTCATGGTAATCAGGGAGTAGTATCTAACATTAACGGAGAATATGAAATCAAACTTCCCGAAGGTGGAGTTGACCTTGTATTCAGCTATGTTGGCTATGATGATGTCTTGATGCCCATCGTTATCAACAAGCGTGAAGTAGTCACCAAAGACGTTTACATGAAAGAAAGCACCAAGCTGCTGGAAGAAGTCGTAGTCAGTGCCGGACGCTTTGAACAGAAGTTGAGTGATGTCACTGTCTCCATGGACGTTGTTAAATCCGGAGATATTGCCCGTCAGGCACCCACGGATATTTCTTCCACTCTCCGCACACTTCCCGGTGTAGACATTGTAGACAAACAACCTTCTATGCGCGGAGGTAGCGGATGGACTTACGGAGTAGGTGCACGCAGCCAAATTCTTGTGGACGGAATGAGCACACTGAATCCGAAAACAGGAGAAATCAACTGGAACACTGTTCCTTTAGAGAACGTAGAACAGGTGGAAGTGATTAAAGGAGCATCTTCCGTACTATATGGCTCATCAGCTTTGAATGGTATTATCAATATCCGTACCGCACGTCCGGGACTGACACCGAAAACACGATTCAGCGCCTATATCGGTGTATATGGTGATGCGGAAAACGACGAATACCAATGGAGCGACAAGAGTTTCTGGAAAGATGATAAATATTCTGTTAAACCGATCCTGCGCGGAAGTCTTCTTAGCGGTATACGGAATCCTATTTACGAAGGATTCGACCTCTCCCATTCCCGCCGTATCGGTAATTTCGATGTCAGCGGAGGAATCAATCTTTTCACTGATGAAGGATACCGCCAACAGGGATACAACAAACGTTTCCGTATGGGAGGGAGCCTCACTTATCATCAGCCCGATATGGGAATGAAACTGTTGAACTATGGTTTCAATGTCGATTTCCTTTCCAATCAATACGGCGACTTCTTCATCTGGCGTTCACCAACGGAAGTGTACAAACCGTCTCCTTTCACCAACATGGGACGTGAAGAGAATAATTTCCATATCGATCCGTTCATCAACTATGTGAATCCGGAAAACGGTACGTCACATAAGATTAAAGGACGTTTCTATTACAGCGCCGACAATATCGTACGCCCTACCCAAGGAACTTCCATCACTGATATTCTGGGAAATATGGGAACTGATGCCAAAACGATACAGAATATAGCCGGTGGCGATTACAGTTCACTCTATCCTGCATTGGTAGGTATCGGTTCCGGACTTGTCAACGGTAATCTGGAAGATGCCATGAACGGAGTGTTCACCTCATTAGGCAATATTTTCCCGAATGCGACGACTGCCGATTATTGCGATCTGATCTCCTGGGTAATGGACAACGGAGTGCCGAGTGACTTGGGAGGACTTGCGAACGGACAGTTACCGAGTGATCTGATTCCGTGGTTATCAAATGTTATCAATCCGTCACGAAACACTCCCAAAACACAGACTGATAAGAACTTCGATTACTATCTCGACTACCAGTTCAATAAGAAATGGGAAGGTGGTGCACAAATCACTACCGGAGTAACCCTGGAACATATCCGCTATGACTCCGCTGTAATGGATGAGGTATACAAAAGTGATAATGTAGCTGCTTTCCTTCAGTACGATCAGCGCTTTTGGGATCGTTTGAGTGTGTCTGCCGGTGTACGTGCCGAATATTATCGGGTGAATAATCATCACCGTGAAGCCGAAACCAAAATTTTCGGAACCAAGGTTCCGTTCCGTCCGGTCTTCCGTGCAGGGTTAAATTATCAGCTGGCTGATTACAGTTTTATCCGTGCCAGCTTCGGACAGGGTTACCGTAATCCGTCTATCAATGAAAAATACCTGCGCAAGGATATTGGTGGGGTTGGCGTCTATCCTAATCTGGACATCAAACCGGAGAAAGGATTTAATGCGGAATTAGGAATTAAGCAAGGATATAAGGTCGGCAATTTCCAGGGTTTTGTGGATGTTGCAGGATTCTATACACAGTATAAAGACATGGTTGAATTCCAGTTCGGACTGTTCAACAATGCCAATTACACAATGCTTAATAGCATAGGCGATGCATTTCAGATGCTGACAGATGGCAAAGGTTTCGGCATCGGAGCCCAGTTCCACAATGTATCGAAAGCCCAGATTTACGGAGTAGAAATTTCAACGAACGGCGTGTATAATTTCAATAAGAATACGAAGTTGTTCTATAACTTGGGATATGTATACACGGAGCCACGCGATGCTGACTATCAGGAACGTAATGCAGTAGAGGGGCTTTATACCGATCCTCTTCAGATGAAAGAGAAATCGAACACAGGTAAGTACCTTAAATATCGCCCGAAGCACAGTTTTAAAGCTACGGTAGATTTCCAGTGGAAACGTATCAATGTCGGTGCCAATGTAGCATGGAAGAGCAAAATTCTGGCAGTTGACTATCTGATGTTGGACGAACGCGAGAAACAGCAGAAAGACCTGATGGATTATGTACGTGGCATCCTTTTCGGTTATTCAAAAGGAGAGACACTGGCTACTTACTGGAAAAAACATAATACGGACTATGCCACTGTTGACGTGCGCTTCGGAGTAAAAGCCACAAAAGAAGTAGCTTTCCAGTTTATGGTGAATAACCTGTTGAATAAAGAATACAGCAACCGCCCAATGGCAGTTGCCGCTCCACGTACTTTCGTACTGAAAATGGACGTCACTTTCTAACTAACTTTCAAGATTCACAATTACTTAAGAAACGGCTGCTCAATGCAGCCGTTTTCTTTTTTCTCCTCATCTGTCATCATTTATCTATATATTGCGTATCTTTACCCCCCGAAAACGAGAAGAAATAACCGATAAAATGAAAAAACAAATCCTACTTATTGCCATCCTGTTTTGTACGGCCTTTGCACAGGCACAAGAAGTTTTTGTAACTGCTGATTTTGTAAGCAGTTATATTTGGCGCGGTATGGATAGCGGCAATGCAAGTGTGCAGCCTTCACTCGGCCTCAACTGGAAAGGACTGACCGTTTACGCATGGGGTTCTACCGAATTTCGCGAAAAGAACAATGAAATAGATTTATCACTAGAGTACGAATACAAAAACCTGACTCTTTACGCCAATAACTATTTTACCCAGACAGAAGAGGAACCTTTTAAATACTTCAATTACAGTTCGCACTCTACCGGGCACACTTTCGAGGTAGGAGCCGGCTATATGCATAGCGAAAAGTTCCCATTGTCAGTAAGTTGGTACACTACCTTTGCCGGAAACGATTACCGGGAAAACGGGAAACGTGCCTGGTCCAGTTACTGCGAGTTGAGTTACCCGTTCAGCGTGAAGGATGTAAATATGAATATCGAAGCAGGTTTCACTCCTTGGGAAAGTATGTACTCCGACAAATTCAATGTAGTCAATATCGGATTATCTGCAACAAAAGATATTAAAATAACGTCCAATTTCTCTTTACCCATCTTCGGAAAGCTAATAGCCAACCCTTATGAAGAGCAACTTTATTTTGTAGTTGGAATTACATTGTAGATGATTCTTACATTCAATTATTAACTAATAAACACCCCCATGAAAAAACACTTTCTTATCTTCGCAACAGGTCTTTTTCTACTAAGTGCCTGTAATTCGGTAAAAGCACCGGAAGCTATCTTACCCATTCCCGAAGCCAAACAGGTGGAATGGCAAAAAATGGAAACGTATGCGTTTGTACACTTCGGACTTAACACATTCAACGACCGTGAATGGGGATATGGAGACTCCGATCCTAAAACATTCAACCCTACCCGTCTGGACTGTGAGCAATGGGTACAGACATTTGTCAAATCCGGCATGAAAGGAGTGATCCTGACAGCGAAACATCACGATGGATTCTGTCTGTGGCCTACGCAACTGACAGAGTACTGTATCCGCAACACTCCGTACAAAGACGGAAAAGGAGACATTGTCCGCGAACTGTCGGATGCCTGCAAAAAGTATGGCATTAAATTCGCAGTCTATCTCTCGCCCTGGGACAGGCATCAGGCCAATTATGGTTCTCCCGAATATGTAGAATACTTCTATAAACAACTCAACGAACTGCTGAGCAACTACGGTGACGTATTTGAAATCTGGTTTGATGGTGCCAACGGTGGAGACGGCTGGTATGGCGGAGCAAAAGACAGCCGTACAATCGACCGCAAGACTTATTATAACTATCCGCGAGCTTACAAGATGATTGATGAGTTACAGCCACAAGCTGTTATCTTCTCGGATGGAGGTCCGGGCTGTCGTTGGGTAGGCAACGAACACGGATTTGCCGGAGCTACTAACTGGTCTTTTCTTCGTGCAGGAGAAGTTTATCCGGGCTATCCCAAGTATCGTGAACTGCAATATGGTCATGCCGATGGTAACCAATGGGTAGCTGCCGAGTGTGATGTTTCCATCCGTCCGGGATGGTTTTATCATCCGGAAGAAGACGACCGTGTGAAAACAGTAGACGAACTGACTGATTTATATTACCGCAGCGTAGGACATAACGCAACGCTATTATTAAACTTCCCGGTAGACCGTGACGGATTGATTCACCCTACTGACTCTGCCAATGCCGTAAACTTCCACCAGAATGTACAAAAACAACTGGCACACAATCTGCTGGCGGGACTCTCTCCCAAAGCATCGGACGAACGTGGAAGAACATTCTCCGCCAAAGCTGTGACCGACGGTGATTATGATACTTATTGGGCTACCAATGATGATGTCACTTCAGCCACTATCGAATTCGATTTACCTCAGGCAGAGAAGATCAACCGTATGATGTTGCAGGAATATATTCCTCTCGGACAACGTGTCAAATCATTCGTTGTAGAATATAACCAGGCAGGCGAATGGCTCCCAGTAAAGCTCAATGAGGAGACTACCACTATCGGATATAAACGGCTCCTTCGTTTCGAAACAATCACTACGGATAAGATTCGTGTCCGCTTCACGGATTCACGGGCTTGTCTCTGTATTAATAACATTGAAGCATATTATGCAGGAGAGACTTCGGATACATACACAGCGAAAGCTGCAGAACTGAAAAGTTACCCGTTCACTCTTGTTGGAGTAGATGTAGAGGAAGCACAGAAAGGCATGGATAAAAACGACCAGACCACCTGTTTCATCAATGGAAATACACTATTGATTGACTTGGGAGAAGAACGAACGATTACCTCATTCCACTATCTCCCCGACCAAAGTGAATATAATAAAGGGGTGATCGCGGCCTACGAAATATCTGTAGGTACGGACAGTAATGCGGTCAACCAGGTAGTAGCCAAAGATGAATTTTCCAATATAAAGAGCAATCCGATTTTGCAATCGGTTTACTTTACTCCGGTCAAGGCTCGCTACATTCAGTTGAAAGCAACACGGATGATACATGACGGTGAACCGATGGGGTTAGCTGAAATTGGGATACAATAATAGATGATATGGTACAAAAAACAGGAATTATTGTGCAGAAGAAAAACTATACTCTCCGTACCTGGCAAACCGAAGATGCAGCATCATTAGCCCAATATCTCAATAACAAGAATATTTGGGATAACTGTCGTGACGGTCTCCCCTATCCTTATAGTCAGGAAGATGCTAACGTTTTTCTCTCTATGGTACAAGCGAAAGAAAACATTCAAGATTTCTGCATTGAGGTAAACGGAGAAGCAGTTGGAAGTATCGGTTTTGTACCCGCTACGGATGTAGAACGTTTTAGTACAGAAGTAGGCTACTGGATTGGAGAACCTTTCTGGAACCAGGGAATCGTTACTGACGCCCTGAAAGAAGCCATCAACTATTATTTCGAACACACTGATAAGGTACGTGTATTCGCAGTCGTATTTGAGCATAACTCCCCATCCATGCGGGTATTAGAGAAAGTGGGATTCACGAAAGTAGGAATTATGCAAAAGGCTATTTTCAAGAATGATAATTTCACGAATGCACATTATTACGAACTTATCAAATAATCCGGAATTCATCAACAGTCTGCTGGACAATCCGGCAGACTGCCCATAAACGCTTTGTCAACCCTGAATTAAATCTATAAAAACCCTCCTCTTTTGCTCAAAAATCTTAAACCTGTGCATTTTTTACTCGGATTTCTTGTCAGAACCAAGCGTTTGAGTAAATTTGCACGCTGATAGTTAACCGGATAGTTTGGATAGCAAGATATTACTACTTGACTACTGGCTGCTAACTTGTAGAAATACTAATACTAAAATTTATAGCATGAGTTTGAAAATTGTTGTATTGGCAAAACAAGTTCCTGACACACGTAATGTTGGGAAAGATGCCATGAAAGCCGACGGGACGATTAACCGCGCGGCACTTCCCGCTATCTTCAACCCCGAAGACCTGAATGCTCTCGAGCAAGCTCTTCGACTGAAAGATGCTCATCCAGGCTCTACCGTAACCATCCTGACCATGGGACCGGGACGGGCAGCCGACATTATTCGTGAAGGACTTTTCCGTGGCGCAGATAACGGTTACTTGCTGACCGACCGTGCTTTCGCTGGTGCAGATACACTGGCTACGTCTTACGCACTGGCTACTGCCATCCGCAAAATCGGTGATTGCGACATTATCATTGGTGGTCGTCAGGCTATCGACGGTGACACGGCGCAAGTAGGTCCGCAGGTAGCAGAGAAGCTAGGATTGACGCAAATCACATACGCAGAAGAAATTCTGGAAGTGGGCGATGGTAAAATCAAGGTGAAACGTCATATCGACGGTGGTGTAGAAACTGTAGAGGGTCCGCTGCCTATCGTGATTACCGTAAACGGTTCTGCCGCTCCTTGCCGTCCGCGCAATGCGAAACTGGTTCAGAAATACAAACACGCCAAAACAGTTACCGAAAAACAACAAGGTAACCTTGATTATACCGATTTGTATGACAAGCGTGATTATTTGAATCTGGTAGAATGGAGTGTAGCCGACGTAAACGGTGACCTTGCACAATGCGGTCTGTCCGGTTCGCCGACAAAAGTGAAAGCCATCCAGAACATCGTGTTCCAGGCTAAAGAGAGCAAAACCATCAGCGGCAGCGACCGTGACGTGGAAGACCTGATTGTTGAACTATTAGCTAACCACACCATCGGATAATCATGAATAACTTATTTGTATATTGCGAAATAGAAGAAGGTAACGTTGCAGACGTTAGCCTCGAACTTCTGACCAAAGGTCGTTCGTTAGCCAACCAGTTGAACTGTCAGCTCGAAGCTGTAGTTGCCGGAAGCGGCCTCAAAGATATTGAAAAACAAATCCTTCCTTACGGAGTAGATAAACTTCACGTTTTCGACGGTGAAGGCCTTTACCCTTATACATCACTTCCTCACACAGCTATCCTGGTGAACCTCTTCAAAGAAGAGCAACCGCAAATCTGTTTGATGGGTGCTACCGTTATCGGTCGTGACCTCGGTCCGCGCGTTTCTTCTGCTCTGACCAGCGGATTGACTGCCGACTGTACTTCACTTGAAATCGGTGACCACGAAGACAAAAAAGAAGGTAAGACTTATAAGAACCTGTTATATCAAATCCGTCCGGCATTCGGTGGTAACATCGTTGCTACGATTGTGAACCCGGAACACCGCCCGCAGATGGCAACCGTTCGCGAAGGTGTGATGAAGAAAGAAATCCTCTCTCCGACTTATCAGGGAGAAGTAATCCGTCACGACGTGAAAAAGTATGTAGCCGACACGGACTATGTAGTGAAAGTCATCGAACGCCATGTAGAAAAGGCAAAGAACAACCTGAAAGGTTCTCCGATCATCATAGCCGGTGGTTACGGTGTAGGTTCGAAAGAAAACTTCAACCTATTGTTCGACCTCGCTAAAGAACTTCACGCAGAAGTAGGTGCCAGCCGTGCTGCTGTTGACGCTGGTTTCGCAGACCATGATCGTCAGATCGGTCAGACTGGTGTCACGGTTCGTCCAAAACTCTACATCGCTTGCGGTATCTCCGGACAGATTCAGCATATCGCCGGTATGCAGGAAAGTGGTATCATCATCTCCATTAACAACGATCCGGATGCTCCGATCAATACGATTGCCGATTACGTAATCAACGGAAGTATCGAAGAAGTTGTGCCGAAGATGATTAAGTATTATAAACAAAATAGCAAGTAAGGAAAGATGGCTAATTATTATACAGACATACCGGAACTCAAGTTTCACTTGAACAATCCGATGATGAAACGTATTTGCGAACTCAAAGAACGCAATTACAGAGATAAAGATGAATTCGACTACGCTCCGCTGGACTTCGAAGATGCTGTAGACTCTTACGACAAAGTATTGGAGATTACAGGAGAAATCACAGGAGAAATCATTGCTGCTAACGCAGAAGGTGTAGACGAAGAAGGTCCTCACTGTGCTAACGGTCGCGTAGAATATGCTTCCGGAACCAAACAGAACCTAGACGCTATGGTGAAAGCCGGCCTGAACGGTATGACCATGCCACGCAGATTCGGCGGTTTGAACTTCCCGATCACTCCGTACACCATGTGTGCAGAAATCGTGGCTGCTGCCGACGCCGGTTTCGGAAATATCTGGTCTTTGCAGGACTGTATTGAAACACTGTATGAATTCGGTAACGCTGACCAACACAGCCGTTTCATTCCTCGCGTATGCCAAGGTGAAACGATGTCTATGGACTTGACCGAACCGGATGCAGGTTCCGACTTACAGGCAGTTATGCTGAAAGCAACTTATAGCGAAAAAGACGGTTGCTGGTTGCTGAACGGTGTAAAACGTTTTATTACAAACGGTGATGCTAATCTTCACTTGGTATTGGCTCGTTCGGAAGAAGGTACAAGAGACGGTCGTGGTCTTTCTATGTTCATCTATGACAAGAATGAGGGTGGTGTGAACGTACGTCGTATCGAAAACAAACTCGGTATCCACGGTTCTCCTACTTGCGAACTGGTGTACAAGAATGCAAAAGCTGAACTTTGCGGTGACCGCAAACTCGGTTTGATTAAATACGTTATGGCTTTAATGAACGGTGCCCGTCTGGGTATTGCTGCGCAGTCTGTAGGATTGAGCCAAGCTGCTTACAATGAGGGATTGGCTTATGCTAAAGACCGTAAGCAATTCGGTAAAGCAATCATCGAATTCCCGGCAGTATACGATATGCTAGCTATCATGAAAGGTAAGTTGGATGCCGGACGTGCTTTGCTGTATCAAACAGCTCGCTACGTAGACATTTACAAAGCATTGGATGATATTTCCCGCGAACGTAAACTGACTCCGGAAGAACGTCAGGAACAGAAAAAATACGCCAAACTAGCAGACAGCTTTACTCCGCTGGCTAAGGGTATGAACTCTGAATATGCTAACCAGAACGCTTATGACTGTATCCAGATTCACGGTGGTTCAGGATTCATGATGGAATATGCTTGCCAACGCATCTATCGCGACGCACGTATCACCAGCATCTACGAAGGAACTACCCAGTTGCAGACTGTAGCCGCTATCCGTTACGTGACTAATGGTTCTTACATCGCTACTATCCGCGAGTTTGAGGCCATTCCTTGTTCACCGGAAATGGAACCGCTGATGTCTCGCCTGAAGAAGATGGCTGACAAATTTGAAGCAAGTACCAACGCTGTGAAAGAAGTACAGGATCAGGAATTGCTTGACTTCACCGCTCGCAAACTGGTGGAAATGGCTGCTGATATTATCATGTGTCACTTACTAATTCAAGATGCCAGCAAGTCTTCTGAACTGTTCTCCAAATCTGCACACGTATATTTGAACTATGCAGAAGCGGAAGTAGAAAAGCATACAAATTTCATCGAAAACTTCGACAAAGAAGATTTGGCGTTCTACAAAAAGTAACAAATAATCGACTAAATCTGATAAAAGCATCCTTTCTTACGAAATGGATGCTTTTTTTATTTGTCATATTCTATTATTTTCCATTATTATTCTATACATTTGTCAGTGAGATAAGTAATTTTTTAATTGATGAATGTAGATAGAGATAGAAATATGGCACTCAAACCTTCATATAATGACAAACTGTATTTGCCAGGTTTATCAAACACGGAAATCCTTATATTGGCTCTCGAAGCCTCTCAAAAACTTGAGTGGAATATCGAGGAAGTAACTCCGGAAGGAATCCGGTTTGAAGTCCCGTTCAGTATACGCTCCCATGGAGAGGCAATAACCTTTACCATAGAAAAGGGAAGTGACGGGGAAGTATCCGTTCGCAGTCAGTCTTCTTCCGTACAATTTGTTGATTATGGAAAGAACAGAAAAAATATCCAGAAGTTACGGGAAACAATGGAAGAAATAAAAGCCTCACTCACTCCGGAAGAACTAGCCCAAAGGGCCAAAGATTTCGAAGAAGAGTTCAACCGCCCGCTCACAGAAGAAGAAAAAGCCTACATAGAGGAAGAAAAGAAGAGGAACTCTTTCCTGTCTTTCTTCATTCCCCGCAAAGGATTTATAGCAACTCCCATCCTGATAGACATCAATATTCTTGTATTCATTGTAATGATTGCTTCCGGAGTGGGTATTATGTCTCCTTCCACTCTGTCACTACTGAAATGGGGAGCTGACTTCGGACCGCTGACTCTGACCGGTGACTGGTGGCGCACAGTGACTTGCAACTTCATACATATCGGAGCTTTCCATCTCCTGATGAACATGTATGCTTTCATGTATGTAGGACTTCTGTTGGAAGAACTGATAGGAGGACGCCGTATGTTCGTTTCATACCTGCTAACCGGATTATGTTCGGCTGCATTCAGCCTGTATATGCACGGTGAGACAATCAGCACCGGAGCTTCCGGATCTATCTTCGGACTTTACGGTATATTCCTTGCATTCCTCCTCTTTCATCGCATCGCCAAAGAACAACGAAAGGCATTGTTAACCAGCATCCTCATTTTTGTGGGGTATAATCTGGTTTACGGGATGAAAGCCGGCATTGATAATGCCGCCCATATTGGCGGGTTGTTAAGCGGGTTTGTTCTGGGAATTATATATGTGGTCGGCTACAAGTTCGAGAAACCCGATGCACAGCGGACTGTCTCCATCATCGGGGAGCTTGGTATATTCTGTATATTCCTGTTCAGCTTCATGATCCTGTGCAAAAACGTTCCTCCTCTTTACCCGGAGATACGCAAAGAATGGGAAAGCGGCATTGTGGAAGCCTATCTGAATGGTGAACTGGAAGAGGAAAACGAGAACAGTAATCATTCCGCTGTGAATGCTACGGACAATCTTTCCAGCAGGAAAGTTCCGGCATATACGCCTGTCGGCAATGACGATACGTGGCTATCTTATTATGATGCAGCCACCAAATTCAGTTGCCAGTATCCTACCAACTGGATAAAAATAGCAGGAGCAAAAGGAATTATTGATGGTGCGGAACCTCCATTACTCATGCTGGTCAACGGAGGGAATCAATTAACGATTACCGCCCTCACCTACGACACGCAGAAGGAGTTTGAACACATGAAAGAGTTATCACTCACTCTCCCAAGAAATGCACAAGGGGAACCGTCAGAAGATTACCAACTAAGCAATGTCAACATCAACGGACTCCCCATGACAAAGATCACGAATCCCCTGCACATCGGGGCTCCTGATGAACCGGGAGAGGATGTAAAACAAATAGCGTTGCATTACTTTCAAGAGAGCAAGAAACGATCTTTTGCTATTGTCATGCTTGTCTATGACGAAGAAGCTGAAACCGATCTGAATGCCATTACATCAAGTATCCAGATCACCCAATAAAGAGAATATGAGAGTATATATCCAAATCAAACAGTTAGGAAAGCGAAAGTGCAGTATCGAAAAGATTCCTATCGATTTTCCTGTTCCGCCTGTCAATGTACAGGGGTTGATCGAAGCCATCGTCAGTTGGCAAGTCTGCGAATACAATGAACGCTTGCAACAGAGCGAAGTGCTGAAATACCTCACACAGGAAGAAGTGGAAAATAAAACAGCTTCCGGCAAAGTAGGGTTTGCAGTAAACTATAATGGCAAACCTGCCGCAGAAGTCGAAGCCATCACCAATGCTTTGCAATCCTATGAGGACGGAATTTTCCGTATCTTCATGGATGATACGGAAACCGGAGACCTATCCTCTCCCATCCAACTCAAAGAAGAATCTACCATCACCTTCATCCGATTGGCTATGCTGTCGGGAAGACTTTGGTAATCATTTTCTTATAAACACACTTAAAACGAAAATAATCATGAGACTCATTTATAATGACGCATTAAACAAACGGATTGCTCCGTACCTGGAAAGGTTAACGAAAAAGAGAACCAGTTTAGACAAAGAGACAATGACACTGTTGGATGTATTTATGCAATACTTCAACATGGATACCCGGTATGGCACATACAGCGATAAACTAGAGCCTTGCATCATACATATTATTCAGGAAGAGAAGATAAAGAGTGTTGCCAATCTTTTCGACGGAAAGTTGAACAAAGTGCTCCGTTATCTATTGGGAGACGAATATGCCAACCTGTTCCACACCTATCTGAAGCTCAAAGCACGGTGTCCGTACACTCATGGATATTCGCGCCGGTCACAGCGGTCGGCGAATCCCCTTCTGCATTTCAGTCACATCATAGATGCGCTGACGGAATTTCTAAAACTACGTGCCACCGGATTCAGCGAACAAGCCATACTGAACGGAGGAAACACTCCGGAAGAAATAGAGACATACAAGGATGCGATGAACTGCCAAAACTGGATGGCCGCCCAAATAGCAGAAGGCAACCAGACTGTCATTGAATACCTCAACAACGTATTGACCAGCGAGAATAATGCCAACCGCCTCAACCAGGGACATCTCCAGGCTATCGCCGTGAGCGGTTACCGCCCGTTGCTGGAACTGGAAGGGAAGTTACTGCTGGCAGCCAAACTGCAGGAAGGTCTCCGTCAAGCTATCGTGGAAACGATGGACGAAGGATGCCCCGAAAGTTATCTCCATCTGTTCTCGGTGATCTGCGACAACGGCCTGCAACGATTTGCCTCCGTGAAACGCGGCATTGCAGTCTGTACGGGTATTGGAGAACAAGACAGCAGCGAGCGTATCACCAACAAATATGTGGAACTGATCCGCCGTTTTCTGAACGACCGGGAAGAAGCACGCAAAGCCCTCCAAAGCAAAGATACGGTCGAACTTTATCTGGCTCTATGGAGTATCGGATTCTACAATACGGAAGAAATCCAGGCACTTGTTCCGGGAATAATTAAAGACGGTGCCAAATATCAGGTGCAGACCTTACTTTACTTTTTACGCTGTACGCAATACTCCGGCATGAACCACCGCATCAGTAAAGATGCTTTTGAAAAATGGTATAACGAACCGTCGGTAGTGGCGGCTATCCTGCCACTGTATCTGTCCGGACTCTATCTTAGCCGGTACGGAGGACATAAGGACGCCCCGTCGCTCCATGATTATTTTGATAGCAAAGAAGAAGCGATCCGTCATTATGACTATCTGAAGAACGTCTATCAGTCCATCTCTGCCAAAGAGATTTATTCTCCATACGTATTCCCATGGGAAAGTACAGAGCTCACCCGTTCGGAAATCGTTCTCAAGATGGCGTATATCACCTGGATGACCAACGATTCTGCATTAAAAGACGATCTTTGCACCTGTCTGCCTTCTTTGGATACCTATATGCGGGCAGGCTATATCGGCGTCGTATTAAATCCCCCGACCAGCCATTTACAGGAAGAATATGTGCTGCAATCACTGGGCGACCGTTCGCAGGACGTTCGTGACGAAGCCTACAAAGTATTGTCCGAGATGACTTTGTCGCCCGAACAGAATCAGAAAGTAGAAGAGTTGCTGCGCTTCAAATATAGTGAGATGCGTATCAACGCCATCAATCTATTGATGAAACAGCCGAAAGAACAATTGTCCGGCAGTATCCGCCGCTTACTAACAGACAAGGTGGCCGAACGCCGCCTAGCCGGATTGGATATGATGAAGACTATCCACAACATAGAATTTCTGCAAGATACCTATCAGGAACTGATCCCCACCGTCAAAGAAATTCAGAAACCGAACGCGAAAGAAAAAGTGTTGATAGAATCTCTGATTGGAGACGGAACGGAAGAAAACACCGCACAGCACTATACCAAAGATAACGGCTTCGGTCTGTACGACCCGGCTCTTGAAGTCAATCTGCCGGAAATTACCCAGGACAAAGGATTCAACGTTAAAAAAGCATTCGAATTCATCTGCTTTGGAAGGGCCAAACTCGTTTTCAAAAAACTAAGCAAATACATCGAAACCTACAAGAATGAAGAATTCAAAAATGGTTACGGAGAAGCACGTCTGGTAGGTAACAGTGTCCTGATAAACTGGAGCAACTACGGAGGATTGAGCGGACTCGGATTCCCGGAATTGTGGAAAGCCTTCTACGAAGAAGAAATAGGAAGCTACGACAAATTGCTGATGATGAGTTTCATGCTTGCATCGACAGGTACCGCTAAAGACGAAGACGACTCCGACGAGGAAGATGAAGAAGACATCAAGGCAGACCAGAAATCAAGTAATACTTTTGAGCCGCTTGTCAACCGGATGTATGCCGGCATCACTTACCGCGGATTGCAAAAAGACCTCCGCAAGATGCCGTACTATGAACAGATGAGTGACATCATCGAAGCACTGGCATACGAATACAAAGATGAAGCCGTCTATCAACGACTGGCCGTCAATATGCTGCTCCAACTATTGCCTTTGCTAAATACCAAAAACATCTTCCGCCAGTACACCAGTAAGCATGCATGGCTTCGGGACAAACTGGAATACGGAGAAAAACAGGTCGTTTATCCGATACATAACAACAAATTCGTGAACTTCTGGCTCGAAATGCCTCAAAAGCCCATGAATGATGATCTATTTATCCGTTACTTCACAGTGCGCTATCAGCTTTATAAGCTCACCAACTACATGGAGCACACCCCCGAACTAGAGGAAACAGACTCTTATCTTCATGCCACAGACTTCGCCCGTGCCTGGATGATGGGAATCATCCCGACAGAGGAAGTATACCGTGAAATGATGGGACGCATCAGCTCTCCCAGCCAGATCAAAGCAATCACTATGGTATTGAACGACAACGTTCGTTTCAACAAGGAAAAAGAAAGATACGCCGATATCAAAAACATCGACTTCTCCCTCTTCCGTTCCCTCGTCCAAAAGGTGGTAGACCGGATTCTTGAAATTGAATTAAAACGTGGAGACTCCGAGACACAAGTCACCTCCCTTGCAGAAGAACTAAGCTACGTCTATGGAGCTGAAACATTTATCCGTATTCTGCAAGCATTCGGCAAAGATACTTTCATACGTGACAGTTACAACTGGGGCAGCACCAAACGGGGTGTATTGAGCAGTCTGCTCCATGCTTGTCATCCCCTGCCTACGGACACCAGCGAGAATCTGAAGAAACTGGCGAAACAAGCCGAAATCAGCGACGAGCGACTGGTAGAAGCCGCCATGTTCGCCCCACAATGGATTGAACTGACTGAAAAGGCAATAGGCTGGAAAGGACTGACAAGTGCAGCCTATTATTTCCACGCCCACACCAATGAAACGTGTGACGACAAGAAGAAAGCGATTATCGCCCGCTACACCCCCATCGACGTAGATGACCTGCGGGAAGGTGCTTTTGACATCGACTGGTTCAAAGATGCATTTAAGACAATTGGCAAGCAACGCTTCGAAGTGGTCTACAATGCCGCCAAATATATTTCATGCAGCAACAGCCATACCCGTGCCCGTAAGTTTGCCGATGCTACCAACGGTGCAGTGAAGGCGGCAGATATAAAGAAAGAAATAATAGCCAAGCGCAACAAAGACTTATTGATGAGCTACGGCCTCATCCCATTGGGACGGAAGCCGGATAAAGAACTGCTGGATCGTTATCAATACCTGCAAAAGTTCCTGAAAGAGAGCAAGGAATTCGGTGCTCAAAGACAGGAAAGCGAAAAGAAAGCGGTAAACATCGCTCTGCAAAACCTGGCACGCAACTCCGGTTACGGAGACGTTACCCGCCTGACCTGGAGCATGGAAACCGAACTGATTAAAGAACTTCTTCCCTACCTGTCCCCCAAAGAGATAGACGGCGTAGAAGTGTATGTACAAATCAACGAGGAAGGTAAATCGGAGATTAAGCAAATCAAAGACGGCAAAGAGCTCAACAGCATGCCTGCCAAGCTGAAAAAGCATCCGTATATAGAAGAACTGAAAGCAGTACACAAAAAGCTGAAAGACCAGTACACCCGTTCGCGCATCATGCTGGAACAGGCGATGGAAGACTGCACTCATTTTGAAGAAAACGAATTGCGCAAGCTGATGCAGAATCCTGTTATCTGGCCATTACTGAAACATCTCGTCTTCATCTGCAACGGACAGACGGGCTTCTACACCGATGGATTGCTGATTACAGTAAATGCCGTTTGCCTCCCGTTAAAACCGAAAGACGAGTTACGCATCGCGCACCCCACAGACCTGTATACAAGCGGAGACTGGCATGCTTATCAAAAATTCCTGTTCGATAAATCAATCCGCCAACCTTTCAAACAGGTATTCCGCGAACTTTACGTTCCGACTCCGGAAGAAATAGAAGCCACTCAATCCCGCCGCTATGCCGGCAACCAGATCCAACCGCAGAAAACGGTTGCCGTACTGAAAGGCCGTCGCTGGGTAGCCGACTATGAAGACGGTCTCCAAAAGATCTATTACAAAGAGAACATCATCGCCACCATCTATGCGATGGCAGACTGGTTCTCTCCTGCCGACATCGAAGCTCCGACATTAGAATATGTCTGCTTCCACAACCGCAAAGACTACAAGTTAATGAAAATCTCGGAGATTCCTCCTGTCATCTTCTCCGAAGTAATGAGAGACGTAGACCTGGCAGTAAGCGTAGCCCATGCCGGAAGCGTTGACCCGGAAACCAGCCACTCTACCATCGAGATGCGCAGCGTACTGGTGGAACTGACGATGCCGTTGTTTCATTTCAAGAACGTGACAATAAAAGGAAGTTTTGCTCACATCGAAGGTAAACTGGGTAAGTACAATATTCATCTGGGCAGCGGTGTGATCCATCAGGAAGGTGGTGCACAGATAGCCGTTCTTCCGGTACATTCGCAAAATCGCGGACGCCTGTTCCTGCCTTTCGTAGATGAAGATCCGAAGACTGCCGAGATACTGACTAAGATTATCTTCTTTGCAGAAGACGATAAGATAAAAGATCCGAGCATTCTGAACCAAATCAAATAGTAAAGAGATGGCAGAAAATTTAATCATCCACACAGGAAGCAAGGAAGAAAAGTATCGGGAGTTACTTCCGCAACTGCATGCTTTGGTAAGTACGGAAGCAGATCTCATTGCCAATCTTGCCAACATGGCAGCAGCCTTAAAGCAGACTTTCGGTTTCTTCTGGGTAGGCTTTTACCTTGTGAAAGAGGAAGAACTCGTACTGGGTCCGTTTCAAGGCCCCATTGCCTGCACTCGCATCCGCTTTGGCAGAGGAGTTTGCGGAACCGCTTGGAAAGAAGCCCGTACACTGATTGTTCCTGATGTAGAGCAGTTTCCCGGACACATAGCCTGTAGTTCGGACTCGAAATCGGAAATAGTAGTACCGATCCTCAAGCAGGGGAAAGTTGCCGGGGTGCTGGATATCGACAGTGATACATTGGATAGCTTCGACACTATCGACGCACGCTATCTGGAAGAGATTTGCACGTATATTGTATTATAAAATAACGGCATAAACATCCTGAAAAAACGGAGGCTCTGATTGAATGAATCAGAGCCTCCGTTTACTATAAATAGAGCCTCTGTTCGAATCAAACAGAGGCTCTATTTTTTTACCAGTCCATATCTTCTATTTCCCGTTCCCGGTACAGCAAAAGTTGTTTGCGAAGCGAACGCATTTCGTGCCTCATATCTTCCATCCTTTCCAGCAAATGATGAATGGCATCGATACCTTCCATGTTGATGGATAAGTCATAGTACATTCTGCTATAACGTTCCACGTTCGGGAGTTCCGACAAAAGCAGATAATGTTCACCGCCTTCGGTATGCACGTTAATCAAACCGCCCTCTTCCAACATTTCGATGAATGAAGGCTCAATATGACATTTGTGACAGTATTCACTGACAATTATTAATTCGGTCTGCATAGTACTCATTCATTTTAGTTCATACTCTGTAATTGACGGAACAACTCTTTCTGTTTGTCGGTCAAGTTCGTAGGAATCTTGACAGAATAGGTCACAATCAAGTCACCGAATTGTCCTTCCTTCTTATAAACCGGGAATCCTTTACCTTTCAGACGGACTTTCGTACCGTTCTGCGTTTCCGGTTTTATCTTCAGTTTCACTTTACCGTCCAGCGTGTCGACTACTTTCTCGCCTCCCAATACGGCAGAGTAAAGATCTACCTCCACATCTATGTACAGATCGTCGCCCAGGCGTTTGAACACCGGGTCTTCGGCTATAACGAACGTAATGTACAAGTCGCCCGCAGGTCCTCCGTTGACACCTTCGGCTCCGTAGCCTTTCAGTTTAATAACCTGTCCGTCGGCTACACCGGCAGGGATAGTGATACGTACCTGTTTACCATTTACAGTCAATATCTGCTTATGCGTTTGAGCAGCATCACGAAGGGAAAGATGAAGTTCGGCATTAAAGTCCTGTCCGCGGAATCCCGCAGAACCTTGTCCTCTTCCTCCCCGATGTCCGAACATTGATTCGAAGAAATCGGAAAATCCACTAGCGTTGCCACCGGAAAATCCTTCTCCATCGGAACTATACCAATAGGTTCCGTTACCGTCGGAGAAACCCTGACCCGCACCGCCGAATCCGCCGAAACCTCCTGCACCGCCAAAGCCTCCGGCTTGTTGCTGTGCACGTTTCTGCGCTTCGAATTCATCGGCATGCTTCCAATGTTCTCCGTACTCATCATACTTTTTACGTTTCTCGGGGTCACTCAGTACTTCATTGGCTTCGTTGATTTCCTGAAATTTATCCTTTGCACTAGGGTCATTAGGATTCAAATCAGGGTGATATTTCCGGGCCAACTTACGAAAAGCCTTTTTGATATCATCCTGAGAAGCACTTTTGTCTACTCCAAGAATCTTGTAATAATCTATATAGGCCATGTTTTATGAATTTAATCGTTCATACATCATACAGCAAATAACACGCCAATCCCATTTTTGGATGCAAAAATTAACAAGGATTAATACCTAATACTTAATACTTGATATTCCTCTTTTCCAGCATCTGGAAGTCTTGCTTCTTCATGCCCAAATCATCCAACGGACGGGGATCATTGTGATCGTTCAGATAAACCCTCGGTTTCAGGACGTAGTACGAAGCCGTCACAGCCTGAGAATCATCCCGGTAAGGAGTTTCTATTCCGCCTAAAGACAGCATGGTCGGGAAGAAAGAGCTGCTGGAAGAAACATTCTTATCCTTATTTTCAATAGCGGTATTCCAACGTTCGGGATACGTTTCGCGGTAGTCATCGGACATCCAAATCAGGAATGGCACATGAAGCTGATAATAAGAAGGTACGGGAGAAGCGTGGAGGAACAGATGACGGGAATCGTCGAAAATGTCCTCTCCATGATCGGAAGTGTAGAGCATGGCGGCATCTACCTGCTGTTTTTCCAACATACGGATAAGTCGTGACAGAAAATCATCCGTGTAACGAATAGAGTTGTCATAGGCATTCACCAGGTTATCCCGGTATTTTCTCTCTGCTTCCATCGGATAATCGGGCGTAAAGAAAGCATCTTCCGACGGGTAACGTTCGCGATAGTTAAAGTGGGAACCGTAGGTGTGAAGTACGATGAATTGTTTCGTTGCACCTTTCGCCAGTTCCTCCTCCACCAATTTCAGAAGTTCGTCGTCAGAAGGATTATAGGTAGAACTGACCGAATCTTCTTTTATAAAATCATACGTATCGGCTTCCATTCCGAAGAAGTCGATAAATGAATGGTTGTAACGTTGGTTGGAGAAAAAAGCCGTCCGGAATCCTGCCTCTTTGAAAGCGGTGATGATTCCTTTTTGATGGTAGATAGAGTCGTAGTTGCAGGCAGTAGCACCCGACATCAGCATGGGGACACTTTTATGTGTCGTATTCGACTCTGTCAACACTTTTGGGAAAGCAATCAGACCCGTTTGCCGGGATAAGAGCGGGTTCGTTTCACGTTCGTAACCATACAATTGCCAGTTTAGGGCACGAGAGGTTTCTCCTATGACCATTACATATACTTCCCGTTTTCCCTCCGGATGAGTAGGCCGGGCATGGAAAGTAAAGTCTTTGGATGTACGGTGGTAATCCTGTGTCAGAGCTGTTCTTTGAAAGGCAAGACCTACGTTGTAGCATACGTTTAGCGGGTATAAATCAGATTTCAACTCATATCCCGAATCCTGCACATAGGCTCCGACAAGACTAAGGAGGGAGATTCCAAAGACCAGGAAGGCTCTCTTCCGTTCCCTGCGAATGAACTCTACCGTAAGTTTCCGTTTACGTATAATTGAAATCGTCCCTAATATCAGGGCAGGTACATAGAGTATGATTACAGCAATAATGGCAGGTGTGAGATTATCGAGCAGTTCCAATGCCTCACTCGAATTGGTGGTGACCAGATTCAGAAACATATCGACAGCGATAATGGACTGGCCGAATAAATAAAGCAACACGATCTGAAAGGCTCCGAAGAACAGGAACAGGAATAAAATCCACAGCATCTTGCCGCAATTCCTCGACAAAGTCATCAACAGGTAATAGCAACCGAAAGGTAACAACACATTGGCGACTTTTGCCATAAATGGTAAAGGTTCTGTAAAACAGAGTACCATATTAGGTACTATCAAGATAAACAGGAACAGATAAAACAGATGTTCCTGATTTTCCAACCAATTCTTTATATTTTTAAAAAGCTTCATTGATGTTAAAAATAAATCCGGTCTGGTGTTTGCCAAACCCTAAATCCAAACGTACATTTACTCTCTTCTTAAATTCCCAACGATACCCGAAGCCATAATTAGGCAGAATGTGTTTCGGGGTGAACTCGGAAAGTCGTGGAAAAATCGTTCCCGCTCCTACCCATACAGCTACTCCATTCCGTTTCCAGACGTGTTGCCGGAGTTCTATTTGCGCGTCCATTGCTCCCTTGTCCCGATAGCGTCCTTCGTAATATCCGCGCATGGAGTAAGAACTTCCCAATGTTGCCATCAATCCCCAAGGGGTATCGCCATAGGTAAGCAATGTGTGGAATTGCCCTGCCAGCACTCCACCTTTCCATACCGGCTGATAATAACTGGTAGTCAGTTCTGTACTGCTAAACGCATATTTATTGCCGAGAAAAGCCGGACTGAACCGCTGGTCTATCCGCAAATAATAGCCATGATATGCATTTGTCAGGAAATCACGTGAATCGTAAAGGAGGGAAAGTCCCAGGCTGGTATTAGTGGTTCGCGCGGCCATTCCTTCCCATAGTTCCGGTTTCTCAAAGTTCCGTCCGTCGATATAATCGAATACGGCCATCGGGCCGATGTAGAAGTTCTTTGCCAGCCGAAACATAAAATCGACTTTCACCTGTGCCTGAAAACGTTTATAATCGCTTTCGTTATCAGAGTTCGCTCCATTGTCATATCCCCGTCCCCAATACAGACTGGGAAAAGAATAGAAATAGAGATTGTAATTCAAGCGGTATTTATCTTTTGGAAACAGATGATTTCCGCGGACTCCCAACAGATAGAAGCCGACAGTCGACACATCTCCGTAAAGAGAGACATTGGAGGGAGGAAGAAGCGTATCAATCCGATCGGTTCGATATAGTCCGGCTGCCACCAGTCCGAGTCCGAACTTGGTGTCACTGGAATAATGTGGGCCGCCTATCACACTGAAATCAAACTTTTTATTCTTTTTTTCCTTATTGGCGTCATTGAAGTAATCAAGAAACTTTTTAAAGAAACTGCGCTTTGCCGGAATGGAATCTTCCATGGTTGCAGATATAGAATCCTCCGGCAGTTCAATTTTAGTAGAATGCAGCTGTGCGCCCAACGGGGTTTGTGTCAACAACAAAAGCGCGAATATGATTAGCCTGTTCTGTCTAGTATTCATAATCATAAGAAGTAGAAAACTTTGCGGACAAAGTTAGTTTCAAACTTCCTATAAAAACAGATATTCAGGCGCTTTTGTTGTTCCGGATTTCCTTTTTAACGTTTTAAAAGTCTTATAAACTCGTCTACATCTTCTTCTGTCGTATCAAAAGAAGTTACCAGACGGATTTCATTCCTCTCTTCGTTCCAGAAATAAAAGAAATAAGACTCCAGCATGCGGTCGATAACCGGGCGGGGCATGGTGAGGAATAACTGGTTACTTTCGGCTTTTTGAGTGAAAGTTACTTCGGGCAGTTTCTTCAATTCAGTGTAAAGTTTGGCAGCCATTGCATTGGCATGGTTGGCATTCTTCAGCCAGAGGTTATCTGTGAGGTATGCCGTAAACTGGCAAGAGAGGTAACGCATCTTCGAAGCGAGCTGGGCGGATTGCTTACGGATGAAGCGGGCTTCCGGTTGCAGGTCTTTATTAAATACAATCACGCACTCTCCCATCATCAGTCCGTTCTTCGTTCCGCCAAAACTAAGAATATCGACTCCGCAGTCTACTGTCAGTTCCTTTAAGGAAAGATTCAAAGCGGCACAGGCATTGGCTATTCTGGCTCCGTCCATGTGTACATACATACCATTCAGATGGGCAAAGTCAGTCAGACGTTTTAACTCTTCGAGAGTATAGATGGTGCCAAGTTCGGTACATTGGGAGATGTAGAGGGCTCTGGGTTGTGAATGGTGCTGATCGCCGAAACCATGCAGATAAGGTTGCATCAATTCCGGGGTAAGTTTACCGTCAGGAGTGGCAATCGGGTGAATCTGACAACCTGTCATTTTCACAGGAGAGCCGCATTCATCTACATAGATATGAGCCGTTTCCGCACAAAAGATGGAATGATACGGACGGGTCATCAGCTGCAATGCTACCACGTTGCTACCTGTTCCGTTAAATACAAACAAGGGGACACAGTTGGGCGTAAAGGTTTCCTTTATTTTCGCTACGGCTTCTTCTGTCCATTTATCATCGCCATATCCTAAAGAATGGTCTATATTAGCCCGGTTCAATGCTTCCATTACCAACGGATGCACACCGGAATTATTGTCGGAGGCAAAACTTCTCATTGTTTCTTACATTTTAATTCGTGATGCAAAGTAACAGAATTATTTCCGGAAATCCATTGAAAGGAAGAAACATAAAGCAGAAAAAGGATAAAAAAACAAGAATCTCCGAAGTGCTGACTATGCTGTCATTCCTCTGGAGATTCTTCTGTTCTCGTTAAAGCGTCAAACTCTTTCAGCCAATATAAACATTCACACAGAGATATACATAAAGCTCTTCATCGCACTGATCGAACTCTATTTTGCTCTCTCTTGACAACCACCCCAAAGCGGCACCCAGCTCTTTATCTTTCAGCCCGGATTTTCTCTTCAAAAGTCCATAGCTCCACTTCTCATTATTACTAAGCAGTTGCCAAACCTTACCGGCATTCACACCGATTTCATTTCTGTTCATTTTTCTAGAGTAATTAAGAGGTTTAATACATTAGGTTAAGATTTCGCCTATAAAGATAACAAAAGGATATTGCAATTGTTTATACATCTTTACTAAAAAGTTGTTACAGAATTAATTTTAACATAAAAGTGGTGATGTGTCCCGACACAAAGGCGTTATTAGCATATGTTAAATCAGAACTTTTCTTTGCAGCCATCTGTTATTACATAAAAATCAATCCTAAACCAATTACAGCTATGGCAAAAAAAATAGCAGAACAGTTGATAGATACTCTGGTAAAATCCGGAGTTGAACGCATCTACGCCGTAACAGGCGACAGTCTGAATGAAGTAAACGAAGCAGTCAGAAAAAACGATCAAATAAAATGGATACATGTGCGCCACGAAGAAACAGGGGCGTATGCCGCTGCGGCAGAAGCACAACTGACCGGTCGCCCGGGATGCTGCGCGGGAAGTAGCGGGCCGGGACATGTTCATCTGATTAACGGCTTGTATGACGCACACCGGTCCGGCGCACCGGTAATCGCCATCGCTTCTACGATTCCTACCGGAGAGTTCGGTACGGAATATTTTCAGGAGACGAATACCATCAAACTTTTTAACGATTGCAGTTATTATAATGAAGTAGCCACTACTCCCACACAATTTCCACGTATGCTCCAGTCGGCCATACAAACGGCTGTCACCCGCAAAGGGGTGTCCGTTATCGGGCTTCCGGGTGACTTGGCAAAGGCTTCTGCCGTTGCTGTCGACTCGTCGGTTATCAACTATCCTGCCCCACCGGAAGTTTGTCCGTCGGAAGAAGATCTGGCTCAATTAGCTGACATGTTAAACAAACATACGCGTATCACTCTTTTCTGCGGCATCGGTTGCCGGGGAGCTCACGAGGAAGTGATTGCTCTTTCCGAGAAGCTGAATGCTCCGGTGGTATATACTTTCAAAGGAAAGATGGAGGTGCAATATGAAAATCCGTATGAAGTGGGTATGACCGGATTGTTGGGAATGCCGTCGGGCTATTACAGTATGCATGAAGCCGAAGTGCTTCTCATGCTCGGCACCGACTTTCCTTATTCCGCTTTCCTGCCGGATGACATCAAGATAGCACAGATTGATATAAAGCCCGAACGTCTGGGACGTCGTGCAAAGGTGGATATCGGACTTTGCGGTGATGTTAAACTGAGCATCCAAAGTCTATTGCGTATGCTGAATCCGAAGACAGATGATTCGTTCCTGTTGAAACAACTCAAAAGATATGAAGGCGTAAAGAAGGATCTGGCTGCTTACACGGAAGATAAAGGCGACGTAAATAAGATTCATCCCGAATATGTGATGTCCGAAATAGACAAACTAAGTTCGGACGATGCTGTGTTCACAGTAGATACGGGAATGACTTGTGTGTGGGGAGCACGTTATCTGCAAGCGACAGGCAAACGCCACATGCTGGGTTCTTTCAATCATGGTTCTATGGCAAATGCTTTGCCGCAAGCCATCGGTGCCGCACTAGCTTATCCGGATCGCCAGGTAGTGGCGCTTTGCGGAGATGGTGGCTTGTCTATGACTTTAGGAGACTTGGAAACCGTTGTACAATATAAGTTACCAATTAAAATTATCGTATTCAACAACCGTTCATTGGGAATGGTGAAGTTGGAAATGGAAGTGGACGGATTGCCGGACTGGCAGACAAATATGTTGAATCCAGACTTTGCTCAAGTGGCCGAAGCAATGGGAATGACCGGATTTAATGTCAGTGATCCGGAAGAAGTGTTGACTACCTTACTGAATGCATTTGAGTTGGACGGTCCGGTACTTGTTAATATCATGACTGATCCGAACGCACTGGCCATGCCTCCCAAAATTGAATTCGGTCAAATGGTGGGCTTTGCACAATCAATGTATAAGTTGTTAATCAACGGTCGTTCACAAGAAGTAATTGATACGATCAATTCTAACTTTAAGCATATACGGGAGGTATTTTAAGTTATTCTATTTTGAATATTTTCATAACCTCTCTCAAGGTATGACCTACTATTATTGTCAATTTTAATAAGGTAAGTCATACCTTTTTATAGTCTATCTTGAGGTGATAATCATTTTATTTTCTTATGTTTGTAATCATCAAAAAGCAAAAACACATGGAAAAGACCGACTCTTCGCCTTTATCCCGACAAGCGCTGTACGCAGATAAAAAACAATGGAATCAATTCCTTTCTATTTTTTTATTGGCAGTGGGCGTTGGTTTTACAGTGGCAGGAATTATCTTCTTCTTTGCCTACAACTGGGAGGAATTACCCAAATTTGCAAAGTTAGGAATAGTAGAAGTGTTATTAGTAGCTTCTGTCCTGCTCGCTACATTCACGCATTGGAATAAGCTCGTCAAACAAATTCTCCTGACCGAAGCTACATTCCTGATAGGCACGCTTTTCGCTGTCTTCGGACAAATCTACCAAACGGGAGCCGATGCTTACGATCTTTTCCTGGGATGGACTCTCTTCACTATTCTCTGGGCGGTTGCTATCCGTTTCGCTCCGTTATGGCTGACGTTCATCGGATTACTTTGTACTACGATATGGTTGTACAATATACAGATTGCCAGTGCCAACTCCTGGGAAATGACTTTGCTGGCCAATGCAGTAACCTGGATATGTGCCTTAACAACGATCATCACGGAATGGATGAGTGTAAAAGGTCATTTGGACAGAAACAATCGCTGGTTTGTCAGTCTTCTTTCACTGGCTACTATTATACATACCAGTTTTCTGTTAATGATGGCAATCTGCGAAGAGAATGCCATATTGTCTGTTCCTCTCATAAGCACCCTCCTTTTATTCTCTGCGGGACTTTGGTATGGATGGAAAGTAAAAAGCCTGTTCTATCTGGCTATCATTCCGTTTGCTGCGTTAATGATTCTATTGACTACATTCATATCACAAAGCGGTCTTAGGGATGTTCAGATATTCTTCTACGGAGGGGTTATTGTCATCACCGGAACAACTTTACTCATTTACATCATTCTTCATCTAAAAAAGCAATGGTATGGCACAGAAGCATAACCTCACCATTCAAGCCGTATCTATTATCGGAGGAATCCTGACGGCTATTTTCTTTCTGGGATTTCTGGCACTTGCCAGAATCCTCCGCTCCGATATTTCTTGCCTGATTGTAGGAAGTATATTAATTCTCACTACCCTAACAATCAGCCGCATGGTGATTCGGTCTTTTCTGGATGCAATGAACATCACTTTATACATAGCCGGGTGTGTATTGATTGGTTTTGGTATAAATGCCAGCATTAATATCCTCTTCACTACACTTATGGGAATCAGTATTCTCACATTCTTGTTATCAAGAGGGTTTATCCTCCCCTTTCTTTCAGTCATTCTGTTTAATATATCTTTCTTCGGAGAAGCCGCCCATGTCTTTTCTTCGTTTTATCCCTTGCAAATAGCTGTAGTTCCTATCCTTGCACTATTTTTATTTGCCAACATCTTTGAAACTAAGTTGTTTGAATGTATAGGAACAGAGAATTACTTTTCCAAATACAAACCATTTCATTTCGGATTATTCATATCCGGTATCGTCTCACTGGGAGGATTATCAATCAATTATCTGATATCAGAAACAAATAGCTGGCTTGTATCCTGCATACTGTCTGTTTGTATATGGATCGGTATTCTTATAATGGTTCAACGAATCATGCAGGTCATGAAAGTGGATCATCCGGTGAACCAGATTGGTATCTATATTCTTTGTATTGTTATCTGTCTGCCTACCGTGTTTGCTCCTTATTTATCCGGCAGTTTGTTGCTGATTCTAATATGTTTCCATTATGGCTACAAAGCGGAGTGTGCTGCCTCGCTTCTTCTTTTTATCTATGCCGTTTCCAAATACTATTATGATCTGAATTTAAGCCTGCTCACCAAATCCATGACACTTTTCTTCATCGGAATTGCATGTATTACAGCCTGGTATTTCTTCACTCAAAAAAGAACAAGACATGAAAAAGTATAGCCGAATATTGATTATTGCAAACCTGATACTGCTACTGGGATATTTCAACTGGTCGGTTTATAAAAAAGAGCAAACTTTGAAAGACGGACAGTTGATTTTGTTACAGCTAGCTCCCGTCGATCCCCGCTCTCTTATGCAAGGAGACTATATGAGGCTTAGCTACAAAGAAGCTTCATCAGATCTGCTAGACCAACAAACTGCCATACGCGGTTATGCCATACTTCAAATTGACAGTAATCAAGTAGGAAAAATAGTGCGGCTGCAAAACGCTTTAGAGCCTGTAAACGACAATGAGCTAGTCATCAAATATAAAATAGTACGTCACCGGATCTTCCTCGGTGCCGAGTCTTTCTTCTTTGAAGAGGGACAAGATACTCTTTATCAAAAAGCCGTATATGGCGGGCTGAAAGTGGATGGTAAAGGCCAAAGCCTGCTCGTAGGACTGTATGACGAGAACTTCCATTATATTCAATCCGATAAATAAATAATAATGAAAAAGCCCGTACTTTCGCAAGCCCGGGCTTTCTATATTCTCAAAACATCTCCTTAATCTATAGGGAAATAAGGGACTAGCAAATTGGTTTCTAGTGCAAATAAGGAGATGTTATGAAATAAAAAAAAGGGATACCTGTGGGAAATAAGGGAGGTATCCCTTTCTATAAGAAGAACAGAATTGGAAGGATTGACTTTCACAAGCCAAATCCTTCACTCTGTTTCTTCTCGGCGTATTCTTCACACAAGGTGAAGAAGGGTTTTATTATTCTGAATTTGGAGTAGTTTCAACTGTAATACAATCCTTTGCTTATATAAAGCATTAAGAGGTTTGAAGCAACTCTCCAATTTTTCTTCTTATTCTGCCGGAATAGTTACTGTAATTGTATTCTTTCCTTCATAATTCTTAATTGTACCCCACTTAGATGTAGCTTTTACTTCTACAGTATAAGTTACAGCTTCGTAGAAATGGTGAGATTTACCTTCTGCTGTAAAGGTCACCTTTCCTGTAGCATCATCAAGAGACAGATAAGTTGACGCAGCTGCTTCTTTGAATTCAAAAACAGGAGCTGCCAGACCATAGATATCAAGAGGATTAGTAACTGAATTTGCAAATCCATTGCTTCCTGTTCCTGCTACCACAGCACCATCCTTCCACATAGTCTTACCTGCCAAATCATTCCAAGCAAAACCTGTTGAAACATTATATTCTACAGACTTATCAGATAAAGAAAGAGTCGTTGCAGTCGGAGCAACCCAAGTTCCACTAATATCTTTCACTTCAACAATACCTTCAATCGTATCCTCAACTTTACCATTATAGCTAGCTTTAATAGTAAACTTAACTACAGCAGGTACAGTCTTACCACCAACAGTCATCTTACCAGTATAGAGATCTTTATCAAACGTAAACTTAGCCTCGTTTTCATCATAGCTAACGCCAGCAATGCTATTTTCCGTAATGTTAGTAGTAATTACGAAAGTACCACCTTTAGCCAAAACAGCAGCTTTAACAGCATCAAAGTTGGAGAATATAGTAGCAAGCTTAAATTCGGAAGTAATAGCAGTAGCCGCTGTCTCAGAATCTTTTGTCGGAGTAAAGCCTGTACGAGTTTGATCTGAAGACCACATTTCCGACACTCTAGCCAATTTAGCCAAAGTGATAGGCTTAATCTTAACTGGAACATTTACAACAAGCGTATAGCCATCTCCTTCGAACTTAGCTGTTGCGGTATAATCACCAGCAGCTGTATTTTTAGGAATGATTAAAGTCAAGGCATTATTTGCACCATTTTCTAAGCGTATACCTATTGTAGGAAGAAGTTCAACCAAACTCAAACTTTCATAAGCTGATGGGCGGATATTCACAGCCGGATCGTTATAAATGTCAGCAACATTTAGAACTACTCTCTCCTCTGCAGCAACTACTGTTTCATTAGTCCAGTCACGTTCTACCAAAGCATACGCATGTATAAGTTCATCAATAGTACGTGTTACTTTTACAGTTCCTAACTTTTTAGGATTATCAGAACTAGTTTCCAAATAGAAACCTGGAGCCGTTACTTTAGCCATAACATTAGCAGTTTTATCCAAAGAAGCAATCAGACCGGATGTTTTTAGACTAACGCTACCTGCAGTAGAAACTTCAAATAGATTTGCATCTGTTCCAGTCAAGCTATAAGTCGTCGCAAAGATATTCTCTACATTCAGTTCTTCTAATGTTTTTGTAAATGCTGTGCTTCCACTTGCAGTTGTTGTATATGAAACCGTCAAAGTTCCAACTCCTGAATAATCAACCGGTTGGGGAGCATCATAGATAATCTCGCCTGCTTTCTCTGTTACTACCTCATAATAAGCAGTCTTCAGATAATAACTAGACTGTATCACTGCGATATAATCAGAATTAACATTTGTCGGAGTCAATCCTTCTTTACCTTCCGCATCTTTTGTGCTTACAATATTCAAAGATATCGCATGGCTCTTTTCGCTTGAAGTTGTTAATGATACTGTAAGAACACCAGCTTCACAGTTCTTCACTTCTACGGCAAACGGTTCAGCAGCACGAGTCCAGTTACGTTCTTCAGCATTTAACTTGATTTCGTAGTTTTTATTGAAATCCTCCAATGTCATAGCAGCAGAAGCCGGAGAAATACGGAATTGCAATTCTTTTGCATCTGCACTCTTCGCTGCAACAACATAAGAAGATGAGGTTGAAGTTTTCTTAGCATACAAAGTATAGAAATCTACGCTACGATCTATGCTTGTAGGAATATATACTACACTCTGAATCATACCTTTAATAGCAACACCCAGTTTTGCAAGGTCATCTTCTAACGTATCTATACGGCTATTTACAGTCGTCAGTTCTGCTGAAACAATCGCCTTGACTTTTTCACTGAATTCTGCGCTTGCATAAAGACCGGAAAGAGTCGTTTTAAGAGATTTCACCTCTGCAATAACGGCTTCTACACTCTCGAAACCATTTTCTACCGCTTTATCTTCCAATGCTGTTTGATAGTCTTCCAGCGCAGTCAGTTTAGCAAGGATACCAGTTTTATCAGCATTAATAGCAGCATACAATTCTTTAATAACATCTGCTACAGTTGCATCCTCTCCGGCAAGAGCAGCAACTTCCTTCATACTGCCAAAGTCTGCAAGAACCTTTGTTTGAATAGCATCATTTATTGCAGCGGCAATCTCCCCATCTTCTCCCAAAGCTGTGGCAATTTCATCACTGATAAGTCCTGACAGTTTTGCAGATTCAACGTAGTTCTTCAGCTCTTCTTTTGTAGCGAAATTGACTTTTAAACCATCCAATTCCTCTTTAAGGGCTTCCAGCTTTACAATTCTTGCTGTCAAACCATCAATATCAGACTTTTGAAGTTTCTTCAGTGCTTCTAAATCATTCTTAGCTGTTGCCAAGTCTTTTGTCAGCTGGTCGACCGTTGCCTTATCAGCAGTCTTTGACAATTTGTCCTCCAAATCAGTAATTTTCAGACCCAAATCTTTAATTTGAGAATCCTTATTCTCCAATTTTGTCTTTAAATCAGCCAACTGACTTTCCAAGGCACTTTTAGCCGCATTAATGGCAGTTTGCATGTCTCCCACGCTTACAGGATTGTTTGACTTGATCTGGTCAATTTGTTCCTGTACACTTTTTATGTCATCATCATAGTCCTTACAACCTACATAGGTGACAGTAGAAAGCGCCAACGCCCCGAAGAACATCACTTTTACAAATTTTCTTTTCATAACTACTTAAAAATTACATTAATAATATATTATTAAACACTAAGTTTCAATAATAGCACAACCCGTTACTCTGTAGGTAACAGAGAAACCTTTGTGCCTGCTCTTCTGGAGTAGTCGATACTGAAAAATGATACCAAATGTGATGAAATTTTTTTACCCCTGCTTCTGAAAGGCAGTAGAGGGGAAGGAAATCTTTTGCAAAATTTAGAAGTTAACAAAGCCCTAATACAAAGAATCCGCGTGTTTTATTTGTCCTAGTTCTACTTTTGAATGCTTTATTAGAAAAAATGTGTGATTTCGTTTGGTTGTTTTAAGAAATATGCTCATATTTGCACCGATATTCATTCCCGTTACCTACAGAGTAACAGAATAATTTTCAAGCACTTACACCTGTCACTGAACGCTTTACAAAATCGAGAACTTGCTTATTTGCTTCATCAATTTTCTTATTCCTGAAAGGCTTCAGATAAGTTTCAGTGACGGTGATAGACGAATGTCCCATCGCTTCGGAAATAATACCCGGATGGATTTCACAATAATAAGCCGTCGTAGCCCAGGTATGACGGGCAGTGTATGAACTAAGTTTATCTCCCAATCCGAGCAATTCACCCAATAACATCAGCTGTTGGTTAAAACTACGTAATGCAAGCTGATATTCGCGATAGGCTTCTTTAGTTCCTTCCCGACTTCTCAACAATGGAAATAAATAAGGAGAAGAAGAATCACGATTCATGTATTTCTTTACCAAAGCCATTGCTTCCGGAGTCAATGTCACCGACAATGGTCGCCCGGTTTTACGTCTGCGATACGTTATTACATTACCGCGCAAATCACTCTTACGCAAATAAGCAAGATCGACAAACGGCATACCACGAAGCGAAAACATCAGGATGAATAGCTCCTGCGCCTGATATACCGCTAATGGTACACCCGATGCACGAGATAATTTAGTAAACACCTTCTTCATATCGTCATCACCCAACGCACGTTTATGGTCAGCCCGCGTTCCGGTATAAACAGAACGAAATAAATGAGGAACATAAGGAGCCTTCTGAAGATCGACCGCACGATTGTAAACCGCACGAAAGGTCCGTAAATAGGTGGAAACGGTGTTCCAACTACATCCACGACTGCGAAGATATACTTCGAACCCTTTCAACCACTCCGAAGTCACCTCACTAAAAACAAAATCATTTTTCCCACGATAAGCAATGATGGCATTCAGACTACTACGATAGACATGTGCAGTCCCAAAGTTTCCCTCCATCTGTAACCCAGTGGCTACCTGCTTCATAAATGCTAGTACTTTCAACATCTCATAATTTATTAATAATTTAGACGATAAATATACGAGTATTATCCCATCAATGGAAATACCCCGCATGAACAAACAAAGGAAATAGCTAAGATGTTCCAAAGACAAAAGAGCACGAAAAGCCCGGACTTTCACAAGCCCGGGCTTTCTATACTCTCAAAACATCTCCTTAATCTATAGGGAAATAAGGGACTAGCAAATTGGTTCTAGTGCAAATAAGAAGATGTAATGAGACAAAAAAAGGGATACCTGTGGGAAATAAGGGAGGTATCCCTTCCAAGAGACAAACATTTGAGAAAACATACTTTCACAAGCATAATTTTCAGTCTATCTCTTAGCATATTTCTTTTTAAAGGATTTATTATCCTATATTACAACTTGTAAAGAGAAGGCATCTTAAGTCTAAGAAGAATTAGGATGCCCTCAATTACAAATCCTTTAATCCTGATTACTTATTTACTTTTACGTAGATTGATACAGATTTAGTTCTGCCCCACTTATCAAGAATATTAACATTTACTTTACAAGTAGGAGGAGTTAGGATTACGGCACCCTCCTTCTTAGATATAACAACTTTCTTTGGATCATCAGTAAGATTACCATCGTTCTTCGCCAAATAAGTTGTAGCGTCATCATCTGCTAATACAACTGAAACAGACTCTATTCTGTTATCGCTGAATTCATAGGAATTACCACGAGCATCTATTCTCTTGAAATCTTTAGCTGATATTTCTACAGTATTTCCTTCGATTATGAACGGATTTGCTTCTGTTCCTATAATTTTCTTATCTACTTCTTTGGTATATTCGAAAGTACCTTCAAAGATTTCTGATAGTATTGTCAAATTGAATCTATCAGTAATAGCTTTCAAACGAGAATTTCCGAATGGTGCATAAGACACAGTAATATAACGACCAGTATAAGCACCACCCCAATTTTCATCAGTTGCTGGCTTAGAAACATAAGGGAAAACTTTAATTTTTGAATTCTTTGTTGGTTGTGGGAGAGTCTCATCCAACCATGCAGGAGCAAACTGCTTTTTACCACTTACCACTCTAGAAGGTTTCTCTTCAGTGAATGTAATAGTATTCTGTTTATCCGCTGATATAGAACCTTCTTTATATAGGGTGTAAAGATCGAAGCCAATCTTTGTATCAGCAGTAGCAGCAAGAACTGCAGTAGTCGGTACTGTACCATAAGCCTTGGCATTATCACCATCAAAGTAAGCAGTTGCACGTTTAAATGTGAACAATTTATCATTCTGCTGATCTACAGTAATCTTGAATGTAGTTTCATACAAAAAGTCATTACCCAAACCTGCTTGGGAATCCTTATTTTTGAATTTAACTGTAGCAGTATGAGATACGGCAGCCACATTTTCTTCGTCAAATGTAGCTTGGATTACAAATTTAGTAATTTTAGCTATATCAGCTTCACTTGTTCCTGATACAGGCTTTCCGTCTTTATCCAGACCTACCAATTTTAACTGAATACTACCATCCATATAAGACTGAACCACCTTTCCATTGATCATTGCCTTATCATCAGTATAAGCAATAGTCGCAACTATTGGGTCTGACAGTTTAATTTGTCCTTTAATCTCATCTACTGAAGGACCTACTATTTCAGAAGTAGCTGTCTTATTGCTAGCATCTACGACCCAAGTCATATCTTTGATTTCAGCTTTCTTAGACACATAAGTAAACGTCAATTCAACTTCAGGATCTTGAGTACTTCCATCAACAAGAAGACAGTGAATCTTAACTTTCACCTGACCCTCCTTATTTGCTAGAATTGTATTCTTCTCTTTATCAAATTTTGCATCAGCTTTTTTAGCTTCTTCATCAGTTACCTCATAATAATAAGCTACCACCTTATCCAATTCACTACCAAACAATTCATCCAAATTATAGGTAGTTTGGTAAGGCATAGGTTCAGGAGCAGTAAAATTAACATCCGGTATATTTTGGCTGCTAGCCTTAATTTTCACACCATACTGGGAAATGATTTCATTACCCCATGCATCTTTTGTTGTAAGCGCATAAGCAGTTTCAGCACTTTCCAAAGCTGTCAATTCGTCCTTAGTCAATCCGTCTACAAACTTCAGAGTCAAATCGTATACACCTTTATTTGCTGTAGGCTCTTTTTCCGGATCCGCTGCACGAGTCAAAGCATCTATACTAAAATTATCTGCTATATTTGCAACAGCAAAATTAGTATTACCCTTAGAGTCCGTCAAGCCTATTTCATAAGCTTGAATATCTGCTGCTTTCAAGTTTACAGGATTAATCAATGCATGAATCTTGCTGCCACCTCTAGCAACAAGCAAATCCCCTTTCTTCTTGAAAGTTTTGTTTCCATTAAACACAATATCTTTGCCAGCTATGCTATAATATAAAGTAGTTTCAGCCTCTGTAGAACCAACATCAACAGAACCATCGCCTTTTATACCAAGCACACTCATACTAGTGATACGAGCCGATTTCGGCATAGAAACCGTTTCCCATTCTTTAGTCTCCTTATTGAAAATATTCAATATCCAAACCAATGGATTACTAGCATCAGCAGCTACATAAATATCAGTAGCAGCTTTAATTTTTGTCTCTACAGTTTTTTTAGTTTCAGCATCCCAAACCATCCAGAATCCATTTTCTGAAATTTGAGGTGCATATCCGTCTTCTCCTTTACCACCCGGAGATCCTGCAGCGCCCGGTTTGCCATCAGCACCTTTCTTTCCTTCTGCACAAATACCAAGATCATTATCATTGACAATCCAGTTCTTTGTTACCGGATCAATCTTAATAGTCGTTGGTGTAGCATCCTTACCGCTTGTAATAGAATAACTTTTATTATCATTAAAAGTTATCTTAAATCCATCGGTAATTTGTTCAACATTGGTAACCCATTTACCTTCTTTCACAAAATTCTGCAACTCGGCTATACTAGCTTTGTTTGCGTCAATCTGTGTTTGCAGATTGTCGATGTCATCATCGTAGTCTTTACAGCCTACATAGGTGACAGTAGAAAGTGCCAGCGCCCCGAAGAACATCACTTTTACAAATTTTCTTTTCATAACTACTTAAAAATTACATTAATAATATATTATTAAACACTAAGTTTCAATAATAGACTGCCCGTTACTTTGTAGGTAACGGAGAAACCTTTGCGCCTGCTCTTCGGGAGTAGTCAATACTGAAAAATAATACGATATGCAATGAAACTTTTTTACCCCTGCTTCTGAAAGGCAGTAGAGGGAAGGAGATCTTTTGCAAAAATTTAGAAGTTAACAAAGCCCTAATACAAAGAATCCGCGTGTTTTATTTGGTTAATTCCTGTTTTGAGTAGTTTATTAGAAAAAATGTATGATTTCGTTTGGTTGTTTTAAGAAATATGCTCATATTTGCACCGATATTCATTCCCGTTACCTACAAAGTAACAGAATAATTTTCAAGCGCTTACACCTACAACAGAGCGTTTCACGAAGTCAAGAACTTGTTTATTTGCTTCATCAATTTTCTTACTTCGGAAAGGTTTCAGATAGGTTTCAGTGACGGTGATAGACGAATGTCCCATCGCTTCGGAGATAATGCCCGGATGGATTTCACAATAATAAGCTGTCGTAGCCCAGGTATGGCGGGCGGTGTACGAGCTCAACTTATCGGATAATCCCAATAATTCACCTAGCAACATCAACTGTTGGTTAAAGCTGCGCAATGCCAACTGATATTCGCGATACGCCTCTTTGGTTCCTTCACGGCTTTTCAACAATGGAAACAAATAAGGAGAAGAAGGATCACGATTCATATACTTCTTCACCAGGATCATCGCTTCGGGAGTCAATGTCACTGACAATGGCCGTCCTGTCTTACGTCTGCGATACGTTATTACGTTATCACGCAAATCACTCTTACGCAAATAAGCGAGATCCACAAATGGCATACCACGAAGCGAAAACATCAGAATAAATAACTCTTGCGCCTGATATACCGCTAATGGCACACCGGACGTACGAGACAATTTTGCAAATACCTTTTTCATATCTTCATCGCCCAATGCACGTTTATGGTCGGCACGAGTACCGGTATAAACAGAACGGAACAGATGAGGTACATAAGAAGCTTTCCGAAGATCAACGGCACGATTGTAAACCGCACGAAACGTGCGCAAATAAGTGGAAACGGTGTTCCAACTGCAACCACGACTGCGAAGATATACTTCAAATCCCTTTAACCACTCCGGACTCACTTCATCAAAGGTGAAGTCCACTTTCCCACTATAAGCAATGATGGCATTCAGACTGCTACGATAGACGTGCGCAGTACCGAAGTTTCCCTCCACCTGTAGCCCGTTAGCTACCTGCTTCATAAATGTTAATACTTTCAACATCTCACTTTTATTAATAAATTTGATTCTAAATATACGAAGTATTCTCATTACTAAGAATACGTTGACCAAACAAAATATAAAGCAAGGATGTTTTGAAAAGATCAATTTGCAGAATAGATTGATAATAAAAAGAACGAGGGTACCCTTTTCGGACACCCTCGTTTTCATATTCATTCAGCGAAAGCCGGAATTACATCATTCCGCCCATGCCTCCCATTCCGGGAGCGCCCATCGGCATTTCTGGCTTATCTTCCTTCTTTTCTACAATTACACATTCAGTAGTCAGGAACATACCAGCGATAGAAGCTGCATTTTCCAAAGCTACACGAGCAACCTTAGCAGGATCTACTACACCGGCAGCGTGCAAGTTTTCGTAAACATCCGTGCGGGCATTGTAACCGAAATCACCTTTACCTTCACGTACTTTCTGAACAACTACTGCACCTTCTTTACCAGCGTTAGCAACAATCTCGCGAAGCGGTTCTTCGATGGCGCGTTTGATGATACCAATACCAGTTGTTTCATCGGCATTATCCCCCTTCATTCCTTCCAAAGAATCAATAGCACGGATATAAGCTACACCACCACCCGGGATGATACCTTCTTCGATAGCAGCACGAGTTGCACGCAAAGCATCGTCCACACGGTCTTTCTTTTCTTTCATTTCTACTTCAGAAGCAGCACCTACATAGAGAACAGCTACACCACCTGACAATTTAGCCAGACGTTCCTGCAATTTCTCACGGTCATAGTCAGACTTAGTTGCTACAATTTGTGCTTTGATCTGTTCGCAACGTTCCTTGATGCTGTCTTTGTTACCTGCACCGTTTACAACAGTTGTATAGTCTTTAGTAACTGTAACTTTGTCAGCAGTACCCAACATTTCGATGGTAGCCTGTTCCAGTTTCAAACCTTTTTCTTCGCTGATAACAACACCACCTGTCAGGATAGCGATATCTTCCAGCATTTCTTTACGACGGTCACCGAAGCCCGGAGCTTTCACAGCACAGATCTTCAATTGAGAACGCAGACGGTTTACTACCAATGTAGTCAACGCTTCGCTATCTACATCTTCTGCAATTACCAACAGAGGACGACCAGTCTGTACAGCAGGTTCGAGGATAGGCAAGAAATCTTTCAGGTTAGAAATCTTCTTGTCATAGATCAGGATGTAAGGTTTCTCCATCTCACATTCCATCTTTTCCGTATTTGTCACGAAGTAAGCAGACAAATAACCACGGTCGAACTGCATACCTTCTACTACACCGATAGTAGTGTCTGTTCCTTTTGCTTCTTCGATAGTAATCACACCGTCTTTAGAAACTTTACGCATAGCGTCAGCAATCAATTTACCGATTACCGGATCATTGTTTGCAGATACAGTGGCAACCTGTTCAATCTTGTCATAGTTGTCACCTACAGTTTCAGCCTGATCCCTGATTGATTCTACCACTTTGGCAACGGCCTTGTCGATACCACGTTTGATATCCATCGGGCTAGCACCGGCAGTTACGTTCTTCAAACCTTCAGCTACGATAGCTTGTGCAAGAACGGTTGCAGTAGTTGTACCGTCACCGGCATCGTCACCTGTCTTAGAAGCAACTTCTTTTACCAACTGTGCACCAGTGTTCTGGTAAGCATCTGCCAATTCGATTTCTTTTGCTACTGTCACACCGTCTTTTGTGATGTGCGGAGCACCGAATTTCTTCTCAATGATAACGTTACGTCCTTTCGGGCCCAGAGTTACTTTTACTGCATTTGCCAAAGCATCGACACCTTTTTTCAATTGGTCACGGGCATCGATATTGAATAATATTTCTTTTGCCATCTCTTTATTTACTATTTAAAGATTTACTATTTACTATTATTAATTAACCCAAAACAGCGAGAACATCGCTCTGACGCATAATCAGATATTTAGTACCTTCAACGTCAAGTTCTGTTCCGGCATATTTACCATAAAGAACTGTATCGCCTACTTTCAATACCATTTCTTCGTCTTTCGTACCGTGACCTATTGCCACAACTTCACCCTTCAAAGGTTTTTCTTTTGCTGTATCAGGGATAATGATACCACCAATTGTTTTTTCTTCTGCAGGTGCAGGGAGGATAAGCACTCTGTCTGCTAATGGTTTAATGTTCATAGTTACTTGTTATATTTTAGTTATACATTTAATAGTAGATGTTACCCGCCATTTTTCAGGCGGAACGCTAAAGTTATTGCGAAAAGCGTGCCAAAGTAAATAAATGATTCTTTGTCAGAAATAGACTGACAAAATGACTGACAACTTGCATTGTATGGCAAAAAAGTATATTTGTCACCTACTTTTTAAACAAAACAAAAGGATTATTCCTTATAATGACGTATATTCGTAAACGAACCATCAAATGCACTGTATAAATAATATGAATGGAATAGCATCCGGCCTCATCATCGCCTCTTGCGTCTTCTACTCCTGCACTTCGCGTACAGGAGAGATTTCTCCTGTACACGAACAACAAACAGACTCGCTGTCACAGGATACAATAGTTCAACCCGAGGTTAAACCTGTTAATAAAAAACTCACGGCAGAGCAGATAGAAATCTCCAAAGATTTATTGTATGACCAATACACATTGGAAGATACCTATCCTTATAAAGACACTACCCGGCAGTTTCAGTGGGATAAAATCAAAGAACGGCTGGCATTACTCGAAAATATACAGTTGCAGCCTTCCACCTGGGCCATTCTCCAGAATTACAAAAACAGAAATGGAGAAGCACCACTTGTGAGAAGTTTCAAAAGAAACGCTTACGGACGAGTGGCAGATACTCTTGGCATAGAACGTTACCAATCCGTTCCGCTTTATCTATTGACTGACACATTAGTACCCGAACGTTACGGACAGGATGGGGAATTAACCCGTTTTATCGAAGATGGAGAGAAATTCATAAAAGCAGAGCCAATGTTTACCGGAGATGAATGGATGATTCCTAAAAAATATGTCAAAGTAATCGGAGATACGATTGTTTTTAACAAAGCTGTTTTCGTAGACCGCCACAATCAGAATATCGCTTCTCTTGAACGTAGCGGAAAAGGGCAATGGGTGGTTCGCAGTATGAATCCTTCCACTACGGGACGTCATCTGCCCCCGTATGCACAGGAAACTCCTTCAGGAATGTTTGTTTTACAAGAAAAGAAAGTGAAAATGGTATTTCTAAAAGACGGCTCGAAAGAAACGGGAGGTTATGCTCCTTATGCGAGTCGTTTCACGGACGGGGCCTATATTCACGGAGTACCGGTCAATGCTCCCCGCAAGACGCAGATAGAATATAGTCCGTCGTTGGGAACTACTCCACGCTCACACATGTGCGTGCGGAATGCAACTTCCCATGCCAAGTTTATCTATGACTGGGCCCCCGTAAATGAAACTATTATTTTTGTATTGGAATAACCGTTGAACAAATCAGCATCGCCATTCCCTGATTCTTATTATCTATCTTATGAAATATGGTTAGAAAACATATTCTCTATAAGGAGGAAACTTACTTTCTTCCTTGGGAAAAGTTGCTTTTCCCTTATCCCAAACTATAACTGCAAGTTCCGGTTATAAAACTGCAACTTTCAGTTATGTAATCAAAAGTTTCAGTTATATAATCAGAACTTGTGGTTATAGTTTATCTTATACTCTAAACAAGTTTTCTCCCTATGCAAAAGAAGTTGGCATAGGATGAAAAGAAACTTACCTATACGTACTTGAGAGAGAAAACAAAGAGGTCCGAACTCTTCAGTCCAGACCTCCAATTATAAAAAGGGATTTCTTTATCCCAGATGATCTCTTATCAATCAAATATCTTCTTTCTTTTATTTTCTCCGGTTTCACTCAACCCATACTTTGCCCTCGTTATATTCTGAATTATCTCTCTCTGTACACTTTCCAATGCACTTATTTCTTTTTGTAATAACTCCAAGGCAGAACCTTTCTGCAATAAATAAGACCGTTCAGTATATTTTATATAAGAAGTCGGAATCTCCTGCTTCTTTTCTTTATAATAGGCAATCGCATATCGCAAAGCTTCCGATCTATATTTGCAGACAGCCTTTCGTTCGGCATAGTACAAATCTTTATAAGCATTCTCTTCACTTCTCAACTTTTTCCAGAATGCAGAAAAGGCTGTTGATACAGCATCTTTCTCTTCCTTGGTTACCGCTTCTTTTTGCTTCTTCACCAGATCTTTATATTCTTTGTATGTATTTAAAAACTTATCCAGTTCCTCTTTATTGGCTTTATGTTCCAGACGATAAGTCTCCAAAGAAGCAGGACGCTCATATTCGACAACCTGTTGCAGATAAGGCAAATCATTCCAACTTATATATTTATTGTTTGCTTCACAATAATCTGCGTAAGCAGCTGCAAGCTGCCAACTATATTCTTTTGTCTTTTGACTCAATTCCTCGTTGATGGCGGACAAGTTCTTTTCCATCTCTTTCAAGTCCTGTGCTAATACCGCTTGCATACTTCCCCATCCGGAGAGAAACAAACAAAGCATACTCCATAAAACTGTTTTCATAATAAGATGATTTAAATTTTCTCCAAAGTTATTGTTTCTCTACAGAATTCCAAACACAATTACAGATTTGCGATATATTTCCATAATGGAGCAGCATTCAGCGCTTGCATAATTTCGTTCTTATCGAGCAGACTTCTCACCTCTTCCAATGTGAGCAGATGGACGGTGATATCTTCAGTAGCTTCCAGATGCTGATGGTCTATCAGTTCCACGTCTGTGGCAAGAAAACAGTAAGTCAGATTGGTATGAGTGCTCGGATTAGCGGAAATCACCATATACTCTTGCCAGTTTCCTTTTCCGTAGCCTGTTTCCTCCCACAATTCACGCTGGGCGGACACTAACGGTGAAGCGTCTTCCTTCTCACAGACACCGGCACAAAGTTCATAACAAGTTCGTTCAATTCCCGGACGGTACTGACGGACAAAAACAAATTTACCATCTTTTGTAATGGCAATCGTATTTACCCAGTCGGGATACTCAAGAATATAATATTCGGGGATATGGTTACCGTTGGGAAGCAACATATCTTCGCAACGCACAGTCAGCCATGGACGGCGAAATAGATATTTGCTACTTACCGTTTTCCAGGCTTTATTCTTCTCTTCCATAAGATTTGTTTTTCTCCCGGCAAAAATACGAATTCCTCCGGATTATCCTACCTTTCGGTTGCTTGTTTTTATTCGTCTGTGTCGATACAAGTGATCTCTATCCCTTGTATCTGCTCCAGATATTTTTTGGTAGAGCTTACCAAAGAACTTCCCATGTAGAATAAAAACAGCAGACTGATAATAACCATCAATGCGCCAATCATGGCAAAACGACTACGTTGTTCGAAAATACTGCTATTCATAACTCTGCCTCCTCTTAGTTTTTTTGTCCACTACAAAGATAACACGCGAGGGCTACAAAAAAGTTACAAGAATGTTTCAAAAAACTTAAATATTGAAATTCTGTTCGTATCTTTGCACCAACTAACTAACAACCTCTTTATTACAATATGGCATTTACGAATAATATTATGATTGTCCGGCATAAATTGCTGGCAGACCTCGTTAAACTCTGGAAAAACGACGAATTAGTGGAAAAGATAGACCGGCTCCCGATTGAGTTGAGTCCACGCAAATCAAAACCCCTAGGACGGTGTTGCGTACATAAAGAACGCGCAGTGTGGAGGTACAAGACTTTTCCTCTGATGGGACTGGATATGACAGACGAACACGACGAAGTTACCCCGCTTTCCGAATATGCACGATTGGCATTGAGCCGCCCCGAACCGGACAAGGAAAATATCATGTGCGTCATCGACGAGGCCTGTTCTTCCTGTGTACAGATCAATTATGAAATAACCAACCTTTGTCGCGGATGCGTGGCTCGTAGCTGTTACATGAATTGCCCCAAAGATGCGATACGTTTCAAGAAAAACGGTCAGGCAATGATTGACCATGACACATGTGTCAGTTGTGGTATTTGTCACAAGAGTTGTCCTTATCACGCTATCGTATATATTCCCGTGCCTTGTGAAGAGGCTTGCCCGGTAAAAGCTATCAGCAAAGATGAACACGGCATAGAACACATTGATGAGAGCAAGTGTATCTACTGCGGAAAATGCATGAATGCATGTCCGTTCGGTGCTATCTTCGAAATCTCGCAAACATTCGATGTATTGCAACGCATCCGTAAAGGAGAAAAGATGGTTGCCATCGTTGCTCCGTCTATTCTGGGACAGTTTAAGACTTCTATCGGACAGGTGTACGGTGCTTTCAAAGAAATAGGATTTACGGATGTGATCGAAGTGGCCGAAGGTGCTATGGCAACCACCAGCAATGAAGCACACGAGTTACTGGAGAAATTGGAAGAGGGACAGAAGTTTATGACTACTTCCTGTTGCCCTTCTTATATCGAACTGGTTGAGAAACATATTCCGGATATGAAACCATACGTTTCTACCACCGGATCACCGATGTACTACGCCGCACGGATTGCCAAAGAGAAGCATCCGGATGCTAAGGTTGTGTTTGTCGGCCCTTGTGTGGCTAAACGCAAAGAAGTACGTCGCGACGAAGCAGTGGATTATATTCTGACGTTTGAAGAAATCGGTTCGATTCTCGACGGACTGGGTATTGAACTGGAACAGGTACAGGAGTTCTCTGTATTACATACGTCTGTTCGCGAAGCACATGGATTTGCACAGGCAGGTGGTGTGATGGGAGCTGTCAAAGCTTATCTGAAAGAGGAAGCGGATAAAATCAATGCAATACAAGTGTCGGACATCAATAAAAAGAATATCGCTCTGTTGCGTGCCTGCGCCAAGACAGGAAAGGCTGCGGGGCAGTTTATTGAAGTAATGGCATGCGAAGGTGGATGTATCACCGGACCAAGTACGCATAATGATATTGTTTCGGGACGTCGCCAATTGGCACAAGAGCTGCTCAAACGAAAAGAGAGCTATGAAACAATGGATCGATAAACTACGGCAGGAAAGAACACTTAGCCCGGAAGAGCTCCGGCAACTGTTGACCGGATGTGACGCAGAAACCCTGCGTTACATCAATAAACAGGCGCAGGAAGTTGCTCTCCGCCACTTCGGAAATAAGATTTATATCCGTGGACTGATTGAAGTCAGCAATTGCTGCCGGAACAACTGTTATTACTGTGGTATCCGAAAAGGAAATCCCAATATCGAACGTTACCGATTGAACCTGGAAAGTATACTGGATTGTTGCCGGCAAGGATATAAATTAGGTTTCCGCACTTTCGTGCTGCAAGGAGGAGAAGATCCCGCACTAACAGACGATCGGATAGAAATGACTGTTGCCCGTATCAGGCAGAATTATCCGGATTGTGCCATTACACTGTCGCTCGGAGAAAAGTCGCGTGATGCATACGAACGTTTCTTCCGTGCCGGAGCCAACCGTTATCTGTTACGTCACGAAACATATAATGAGTCGCATTACCGGCAACTGCATCCGGCAGAAATGTCCGGCAAACAGCGCCTGCAATGTTTAGCGGATTTAAAAGACATCGGCTATCAGACAGGAACCGGAATTATGGTCGGCAGCCCAGGGCAAACAGTAGAACATATCATCGAGGATATCTTGTTCATTGAAAAGCTACAGCCGGAAATGATTGGCATCGGTCCTTTCCTACCCCATCATGATACGCCTTTTGCCCAATATCCCAGCGGAACGGTGGAACGGACGATTCTTCTATTATCGATCTTCCGTTTGATGCATCCATCCGCATTGATTCCGGCAACAACGGCTCTCGCCACTCTTATTCCTGATGGTAGGGAGCGGGGTATATTGGCAGGTGCAAATGTGGTTATGCCCAACCTGTCTCCCCGGGAGGAACGGAGAAAATATGAATTATACAATGACAAAGCTTCACTCGGAGCAGAATCCGCCGAAGGACTGGCTACCTTACAAAAGCAGTTGAATACCATCGGTTATGAGATATCTACCGAAAGAGGCGACTTTAAGTGCACCACAGATTACACGGATTCACACAGATTTATTTCAAATTAAATTTTAATCTGTGTGAATCCGTGTAATCTGTGGTGAAAAAACAAAGAATATTATGATATACCAAAAAGATTCATCCAAAGCAGAAGAGTTTATCCATCACGAAGAAATTTTGGATACGCTGGAATATGCACAGAACAATAAGGATAATCGTGTCCTGATTGAACAACTGATTGAAAAGGCAGCGTTGTGCAAGGGACTGACACACCGGGAAGCGGCTATTCTGCTGGAGTGTAACCAACCTGACCTGATAGAACGTATCTTTCATCTCGCTAAAGAAATCAAACAGAAGTTTTACGGCAACCGTATCGTCATGTTCGCACCGCTTTATTTATCTAATCATTGCGTAAACGGTTGCGTATATTGTCCGTATCATGCCAAAAACAAAACTATTGCACGCAAGAAACTGACACAGGAAGAAATCCGCCGGGAAGTAATTGCTTTGCAGGATATGGGACATAAGCGACTGGCTCTTGAAGCCGGTGAGCATCCGTCACTGAACCCGATAGAATATATTCTGGAATCTATTCAGACGATTTATAGTATCAAGCATAAAAACGGAGCTATCCGCCGGGTAAACGTAAATATCGCAGCCACTACAGTAGAAAATTATCGCCGATTGAAAGAAGCGGGTATCGGCACGTATATCTTATTCCAAGAGACTTATCACAAAGATAACTACGAAGTTCTCCATCCCACCGGACCTAAAAGCAATTACGCTTATCACACCGAAGCGATGGACCGCGCGATGGAAGGAGGAATCGATGATGTAGGCATTGGCGTCCTTTTCGGTTTGAATACTTATCGGTATGATTTTATCGGATTATTAATGCATGCCGAACATTTGGAAGCCAAATTCGGTGTAGGGCCGCATACAATCAGTGTGCCGCGCATCTGTTCGGCAGATGACATCGATGCGGAAGATTTCCCGAACGCTATTTCGGATGAGATATTCAGCAAGATTGTAGCTGTTATCCGAATTGCCGTTCCTTATACAGGAATGATTATTTCTACACGTGAATCGCAAGAATCACGCAAGAAAGTGCTCGAATTGGGTATTTCACAAATCAGTGGCGGTTCGCGTACCAGTGTAGGCGGATATGCTGAAACGGAATTACCCGATCATAATTCTGCCCAATTTGATGTGAGCGACACCCGGACATTAGACGAAGTGGTCAACTGGTTGCTCGAACTCGGATATATCCCCAGCTTCTGTACAGCCTGTTACCGGGAAGGACGAACGGGAGACCGTTTCATGTCATTAGTGAAATCCGGTCAGATAGCAAACTGTTGCGGACCGAATGCCCTGATGACTCTGAAAGAGTATCTGGAAGATTATGCTTCAGAAGATACGCGACAGAAAGGATTGGAACTGATTCTAAAAGAAACGGAACGAATCCCCAATCCCAAAATCAGGGAAATAGCTATCCGGAATCTCAAAGCAATAGCTGCAGGACAAAGAGACTTTAGATTTTAAATAATACGTTTATGAGCTTAACAGATACTCCAAATGCCAACAGACTTCATATCACCCTTTTCGGTAGACGGAATAGCGGTAAATCTTCCCTTATCAATGCATTGACAGGACAGGACACCGCGCTCGTTTCAAATACTCCCGGAACGACTACCGACCTTGTGTCTAAGGCAATGGAGATTCAAGGTATTGGTCCTTGTCTTTTTATAGATACTCCGGGATTCGATGACGAAGGAGAGCTTGGAGAACTGCGTATCAGCCGGACTTTAAAGGCTATTGAGAAAACGGATATTGCATTGTTATTATGTGAAGACACTACCTTTTCTCATGAAAAAGAAATACTGACACTGTTGAAAGAGAAGAATATCCCTGTCATTCCGGTATTGAATAAAATAGATATACGAGAGAATAGCGATCATTTAGCTACATATATCGAGGAACAATGTAAAATACACCCCTTGCTTATCAGTGCCAAAGAAAAGATAGGAATCGAACTGATCCGGCAAGCCATCCTCGAAAAATTACCTTCGGACTTCGGTCAACAAAGTATCACTGGGGAACTTGTTGCAGAGAATGACCTTGTACTTTTAGTAATGCCGCAGGATATCCAAGCTCCCAAAGGCAGACTGATCTTACCGCAAGTGCAGACTATCCGTGAATTGCTGGATAAAAAATGCCTCGTAATGACTTGCACCACTGATAAGTTTTCTGCAACCCTGCAAGCCCTTGCCCGTCCTCCGAAGTTAATCATCACCGATTCACAAGTTTTCAAAGCGATTTATGAACAGAAACCGGCGGAAAGTGAGCTGACTTCTTTCTCGGTGCTTTTCGCAGGTTATAAGGGTGATATTCACTATTATGTAGAAAGTGCAGCTGTCATCGAAAGACTGACGGAATCGTCACGTGTACTGATAGCGGAAGCTTGTACGCACGCTCCCCTTTCAGAAGATATAGGAAGAGTGAAACTTCCTCGTTTGTTACGGAAACGGATTGGAGAGAATCTGCAAATTGATATGGTAGCAGGAACCGACTTTCCACAAGATCTGACTCCTTACTCTTTAGTTATCCATTGCGGAGCATGTATGTTTAACCGTAAATACGTACTTAGTCGCATCGAACGTGCGCGGGAGCAGCACATTCCTATGACGAACTATGGAGTAGCCATCGCTTATCTCAATGGAATACTTAATCAAATAGAATACTAAAAAGGAAGCTATTTAGTTGTATGCTAAAATCAGAGTCATTACATTTATCCGAATCTATTATGCCCCTCTTCATTAATTTACAACACATGAAAAAGAAAGGAATGCTCTTTACCATTTTATTGATAACTTGGGTTGCTTTCCAAGCATGGACACAAGAGAAACTTACGTACTACAAAGCAAAAAATGCTATCGAAGTACGCAAGCCTTTATCATGGACTTGGCTACACGCAAAATCCGATCGATAACCAAAGATTTCAATCCTACCGTCAGCCCTTTGCAATGAAACCGCGAAGACAGTTGTATTTACTTCAACACTGACGACAGCGACAACAAGAAAATCTACTGTCATTCTCCCCAAAACGGTAATTTCGAAAAGTTGAACCTCGAAACAGATGTTGTCGGCAATTTCACATTGCCTGAATAAAATCCGGCTATTGCCGCCTATATTGGTCAATCGGATAGCACTTCGGGAATTGCCTACCTCTACAATATGAAAAAAAACTTCCCGCCTGCTTGCCGACGCGATGAAACCGATTCTTGACAAAATAGAATTAGGTAAAACAGCCCCTTGGAACTTTACGGCTTCGGACGGAACAGTTATCACCGGAAAGATGTGTCTCTCACCCGACTTCGACCCCAACAAGAAGTATCCGCTAATCGTTTACTACTACGGCGGTACGACTCCTACAACACGCGGTATCGGCATCCCATACTGCGCCCAACTGTTCGCATCACGTGATTACGTAGTATATGTCATCCAGCCCAGCGGCACTATCGCCTTCGGTCAGGAGTTTTCCGCACACCACGTCAATGCTTGGAGAAAACGGACTACGAATGATATTATAGAAGGAACGAAACTGTTCTGCAAAGCACACTCGTTTGTGAATACGAAACAAATTGGATGTATCGGTGCTTCTTACGGTGGATTCATGACTCAATACTTGCAGACTCAAAACGATATTTTCGCTGCCGCCGTATCTCATGCGAGTATCAGTGATGTAACCAGTTATTGTGAAGAAGGTTACTGGGGATATTCATACAACGCGATTGCGGCTGCTGACAGCTATTTCTGGAAGAATCCGAAACTGTTCACCAAACAAGGTTCCCTGTTCAATATTGACAAAATTAACACTCCGTTACTATTGCTACATGGCACAGTGGATACGTATGTCCCTATCGGAGAAAGTATCCAACTTTTCAATGCGCTGAAGATATAAGGCAAGACCGTAGAGTTTATTACCGTGAATGGCGAAAACCATTTCATTTCAAATTACGATAAGCGTATCAAATGGCACAACTCTATCATGGCTTGGTTTGCACGTTGGTTGCAAGACCGTCCGAAATGTTAGAATGAGTTATATCCGGAACGTCATTTGTAATGCACTAGTGAACTAACAAGAATGTCCGGTGGTATACTTTTAATGTATTGACCAGACATTCTTATTTTTTCATCGTTATATAGGATTTTATTACATCAATGCTCCAAGCATAATTCAAATTTGCCTGTGAACCATCGTAAAACGAGCCGGATGTAATGCCTATCACTTCTCCATATTCATTTATCAACGCCCCGCCACTGCTGCCATGATCAATCAGCGCACTGATTTGCATCAGATTTTTATCTCTCCATTGCGACACTTCTCCCGATGAAAAAGTATTTTCCAGCCCGCGAGGACTACCTATAGCATATACCTTATCGCCTACAGAGGGTGATGCAGAGGCAATGGGTATATAATTGAACCGTTGATTCCCTTTTACCTCAACTTTGAAAATGATAAAATCACTCTCTTCACTTTTGGCTATAACATCCTCTATGCTCAACTGTTCTCCGGATGATAGTTTTATGGTTTCAAGCCCGATAGATGTTCCTTTGAACACATGATAATTGCTCACGGCAATCCCATCGGAAGAGATGAAGAATCCCGAACCTTGAAAAGCATTATAGCCATCTGAAGTATAGACCATGAACACAGCACTATTATATCGCTTAAATATTTCCGTTCCTGACATCATTTTGGTATTAGACGACAACTTCAAGTCAATATCTACCTTTCTATTTTTAGCTCCAACGCTTGTCCTTACTGCCGTTCTTTCATTCTTGTGTTTCCTGCCGGAATTGCCACAAGAAGAAAAGAATATAACAAAAAACACTGTTAAGATACAAAGCACGCTACTTTTCATCACTCTTTAGTTTTATTTGTTCAATAATGCCAGGCTTGGGTATGATATGAATAAGAAAACGTTGATTGGCACTGTTACCTCTTGTATCCGGTTCCACACGCAGACTGCCAGACTGACCGCTGCCTGAAATGATAAGTTCACATTCGTCCTTATTAAAATCCAAGTGATATTGCATCCAATATTTGACTAATGCCAACGCACGCTCATAGCTCAATTCATAATTCCTTTGATAATCATCTTTGGACGCTTGTCCCTCTATCACCAATAAATACTTTACACCATATTTATGCGATGCCTCCGTGATGAATCTTTTGATTGTCTTACCGGCTTCAAGCAGTTTTAATCTGGTTTGGGGAGGTATATTATCAATATCCGAACTATTTACAGCAAACGAAACATCTATTTTCAGAATATGCTTTTTATGTTCGTTATTGTAGGCAAAATAGGTCGTATCAATTTCATTGACAGCATTTTCTATCTCCTTGATTTTCTCCATCTGTTCTTCAGTAGCTTCTTTGATTTTCTCTATTTCACCCACCTGTCTTTTCAGCATCACAGTAGTCAAGATGAACAGAACAAGCATAATGAAAAACAAGCTAGTCATCAAGTCAGCATAACTTGCCCAAAAGAAAGATTTGTGTTTCATCGTTTATGTATATTATTAAGCCTTAAGACCGTATGTAATAAACAGAATGCTTCCTATGATAAACAAAACGGATGCCAGAAACAGCATGATCCCCAATATACCCCAAGCCACAGTCTTCAGTTTATTCTTTTTAACCAGTTTCAAAGGCTCTTCATACGTAAAGGGGCTACCAACAGAAGCCATATTTTCTATGGCGCGGCACAATTGGTCGATTCTATCATTTTGTTTTTGCATCATAGTATATTGCTGCTTCATCAAATCATCATCGGTTCTGTCATCACGCCGCATTTCCAGTAAATGTTCGATATTAACTATACTCGCTTTGATGGCGGCAAACTCTTTGATCTCATCAATGACAACACCTAATTGAATCGCCTTTTCTTTAAATGCCTCTTCCTGGCTTTCAATGCGCTGCGCCATTATCTGACGTTGTTCAGTCAGCCATTGTTGATTTTGCTCATCTACATTCTGAAGCTGTGCTTTAAACTTGTCCTGCTGTTCTGTAAGGAATTGAGTCAAGCTATTGATTTCCTGTTCCGCATTGTCTTGTAATGCCCGGAAAGATTTCTTCAATATATCGTCCACCTTCACAACAGCTTGATTGACTTCCGAGCGTCTCGACTGAAAATAGTCATTTTCTTCCTGAAAATAGTTGGAAAGATTGGTCAGTGCAGATGTCTGACTCACATATTCACCAACTTTATCATTCAGCTGCTTCACTGCTTGAAGATAGGTAGATGTCTGTGAAATATAGGAGACAAATTGCTGGAAATTGGCAGTACTCTTCTCAAATTGCTGAAGGACTGTGACATTGGCGGTAGCCATTCTTTTTATATCCAAATTCTTAAGAAGTTCCAATATTTTCAATTGGTCGTCAAATGAACCGCTCATATCTTTCAGTGCATTCTCCATCCTGCCAATATTAGAAGAAAACGAATCATTGAAAGAGGAGAGATTCTGCTGCAACAACTGCAACGTATTGACCATATTACCCGACAAAACCGGAAGGAGCTGCGCTTGTATCCAAGAATAAAATTCATTTTTACCTGCTTCCAACTTACTTTTTGATGTTTTAGACATCAAAGAAGAAACAGTGGTAAGAATAATACCGACCAAACTAGCAATCATAGCTATGGCCACTCCTCCCATCAATTCACCGATGGCTTGCTCCGGATTATTTATAAATGTAGAAAATCCACCGCCCAATACGGCCGTGCGACCAATACCAATAATAATTCCGGTCATGGTACCCATTAAGCCTATATACAACGGTATAGGAGTTTGTGTATTAATCTCCTCCTCTTTAGAGTCACAGTTTCTTTCCACAATGTCCCTTATCAGCATAAAGTCGCTGGCAGCCCCCTTATTCTTATACAAGTAGTTGTTTATTGAACACAGAATATTTTGAAACGTCTCACGGTCCTTACAGTTATCAACAGATACGATTTGAGAAATCTTTATACCATCTTTATCACTCTCTACTTCCGAATTACCGTCCTTCATTGCCATTGAGGTTTGTGAGACAAACAACTGTCTTGAAACCGGAAACAGATTCTGTACCTCTTTTATCAATTTCCAATTGGCAAAAAAATATTTCAGCTGAAAACATATCAATACTATTACTACCGCGCCAACAATAACATAGCCTATTAAGTCGTTCGATTCCATTATTTTATTTCAATTATTGCTTTGTTTATAATCCGCCATTTACCATTCTCATCTTGTTGCACTTTGCCCGGAGTGATAGAAACGGTTTTCCCCGTTTCGTAGCTGCCTCTAACTTCACAAGCGTTTGTTACTCCCGAGCTGCTGGCTCTAGATAGTTTGGCTTCATAAGAATCATTTATAAGAGTAAAACTTTGCTTACGCACATTTATCTCATATACCGATTTTCTCGTGCTCTTGTCATTGACACGCACAAAGCAATCATCACTTACATCCACATCGGCATAATAAGTAGTAGTACCTACTTCCACCGCAGTCTGTTCGGGAATGACTTCATCGGCAGTGTTCTTTTGAATATCATTTGTTATTTCAAAGAATACCTCATTTGTCTCATTAGTATCTTCAGCTTCTTTATTCTTATCAGCTTCACTTTGCTTCCTTTGAACTTCATCCCGTTTTCTATTTGCGAGTCTAAGCTGTTCATCTTTATTTCTTATTTCTTCATCATAACTATCTATTTCCCAAGCTAATCTTCGATTTTTTCTCATCATCCGAACTATTACCACCAAGCATACAATAGAAAATCCAATCGATAGCCATAAGTACCAAATAGAGAATCCCATTTCATTCTGTGGCACAGGTAAAGGATTCACGTCGTCATTTCTAGTAGTTCTATTTTCACGAGGAGATTCCACTTTACTATGTCGCGATATATACCATTGTAGAATCTTATCTGCAAGTTTTGATTTATCTTCTTCAGTAAATTTAAAATTCGAAAAATCATCTGTATCTGTTATCTTATTAATATAATCAACAATATAGAAAGAATCAGTAACGCTACTGTTTCTATCATTCAATTTCTTCGTCAATCTATCGGCTGTATAATCTAGAACTCCGCTTTCTTTTAGATATCCATATAAAGTGTCATACTCGTATGCATCTTCAACAGAATCTACATTTATCTTATACTTTTCTATAGCTTTATTTTCTTGTTTATAATCAGGGTTGTTCAAAATATACCTTGCCGTATAATAACAATTGACATAGTTGACAATCTTCTGTCTTTCTTCGGCTTTAAATCCTTGCGCTTTGGCAATATATTCAATACTACTGACTGTCGTCAGTAGTATTATAAGTAGTATTTTTTTCATTCTGTTTCTATTCATCTTCCGGTTCCAACATCTTGTTATTTCCACCTATGGCACACAGAATTTCACGAATGGGATAGAAGAATAATGTTTCTTCCACTTTGTCTTTCAGATTCTTATCGCTCATGCCGTCCCTTACCGACTTGGCAATGTCGCGAGTAAATAATGGTCTCAAATCTTCCAAGTCTTCCGTATTCATCGCACCAAATTTCTTATAAAAAGAAAATTCCTCGTCAAGTTTGTAGAACAAATCGGTAAACACATTCATTTCCTTTACCACTCCATCTATCATTTTCGAGTCAATATCCGAATATTTAAAAGACGAAGAAGCAAAAACGTCATCGGATGTACCTAACAGACAGATTTTCATATCTTCAATATCGGCAACGCTCATCGTTTTCATTTCCAGCAGTCCTCCCTTACAAGTCACCTCCTTAGGATTACTAGTGTTAATCAGAATATCCAGCCCGTCCTTATCATACTCAGTGCCATACACCTTTTCAAAGATAAGCTTTGTATATTTCTCCAAAACCTCTTTTTCACTGACATCAATTAATATTTGAAGCAGTTTAGACCCCGTTCCGCTAAATGTAAGATGCCTTGGAAAATCCAGCGACTTGCATTTCATGGTTCGGGCGATATGGTATATCAATGCCGTGTAGAAAAGGATGAACAATGTCTTTAGTTTGGAATCGGAAAACAACATAGAACTATAGTTCACTTTGCTTGTTATTTTCTTTCCAACCACATCCCTATTTCCCACCAAAGAGAATAGGAGCATGACAATGTCCGAAGCCGGCTTTCCATCCTCCATCCAGCCGTCTGCCAATTCTATGATTTCGCTCAATCCTTGTGCATTGAGTACACTACGGAAATAATCGAGATACTTGATTATAAAGGGACTACTATGGCATGGCTGACAGTCGAAAATAGCATTAGCTGCAAAACGGCAAGACGACAAATAGAGAGGATTGCCATCTTTCACTATCAGAATGTCCGAAGTTCCCCCCCCTATATCAACGGATACCACATTGGTTGTCGCTTTACTATTTTTCTTATAATAATAGTAAGGCACGACAGATTCAGACATCGTGATGATTTGCGTGTCACTGTCACCTCCAAAATAGATACCATAAAGCATCTTCCATGTATCTCGGATTTTCGTCACACGTTTGGAAGACATACTTGCCGGATAGAACCAAGCTATTTTAGTGGCAGACAAATCCCCCCCATTCATCAACACCTTGTTCCGCATCAACATCATCAGATTTTCAAAATAAGAACAAATACGATTCTGACTTTCCACCTCTGCGGCCCACTTTAAATCAACGTGCGACTTATTGTAAGGCGGTAAATCCATTGTTTCAAAAACAAAAGGCAAGTTGGTTTCTGCCATTGGAACGACTTCTGTGCCAATCCAGTCAAGTCCGGCTTTCTCCGAAAGGACCGTACGGGTGGGAAACTTAAAGTATTCGCCAATCACGCTTGGCATAAAGTCTGCCATTATCACATCGTCTGGATCTTTACCGTAGCCTATATTCATAGGCTGGATCAGACTTTCATTTTTCTTAATGGTGAACGGCTCTATCTTTCCACCATCCATCCGGTATTCGATATGCGTGTTTGAAGTACCAAAATCAATAGCAAATTCAAATGAACGGGCACCCACCTTTCCCTGAAATTCGGGAATAATGATATTATCCACTCCTTCTACATTGAAAACGAGATAGGAAAAAACGGATTTGAATACAAATGTCTGTGGAGAAAGCACTGTACGTCCGGCTACTATTACATCGCCATCACTCGTATTGTTTCTTCTTAAACAACATTCTTTTTCAAATACGCCTTGGTCATTACCAAACGACAGATTGTATTTATCATCCCCCTCAAAGTCCATCACATTGACACGATAATCTGCCATCACGTTTTGTTTCACTTTCAAGAATGGGAAGATGTGCAAGGCAAAGTCTTTCACGATGATACGTCCACTGCTCTCGTCGGAATTTCCGGCTAAGTTCTCATAATAGAAACGTTCGTAAGTAATGAAATTTACTTGTCCGTTTTCTGCCTTGACCGGAATATCGAGCGTCACTTTCACTACCTTATCAGACACCACTTCAAGCCTTTCCATACGGAAGTGCTTTTTGAGATCTTCTATCGTAAAATACAGGAAATAGGCTTTCTTGATGGGAAGCAAATAGCTGAATCCACCATCTTCGCCGCATTGCTTGTCGCCGCCATTGTAGAAACAGTCCACATTCAACGGATAGCTGTTGCAAATGAGGGTATCTTCCAAAAAGTCACCCATGGTTAAATAAGGATATGTGCGACCGTCAACAGGCAGTTTCCGCTTATCGAGCGGAGCATCGTCGTGAATCGGTACGACTGTTTTTTCATCCCACACGTCTTGAGTATATATCAGTGACTTTCGGAAAGTATCTACAGGAAGAACCAAAGGCTTTTTGCCTCCAACCGTAAAATCACTGTCTATGACAAAATCTGTATGAAACGAACTGTCTACATTGAGACATTTCAACTCACAACCCAAAACTTCCACAAGATCGGTATTGGTGGTAATGGAAATAGAGACATATTTATCAATATCCGCTTTTGTCATCTTATTTATCAGATCTTTCTGTTCTTGCGTCAAATATTTGAAAGTCAGCTCCAAATATTCATCAACTTCCTTAAACAGATTAGAGAAAGAACGTGCAGTCTTGTCCTGCAACTGATTCCAAAAGTTCTTTAGTCCAAACCAATACAAGATAAATTGCGTGTCACGCCTGTATAACGGTTGAAAATTGGAATCGAAAGGTTTGTCGTTGCCAAAACAGACATTGGCAGACACATAATTCAAGTTGTTGGCAGATGTAAAGAATAAAGTTGCCGGAGAAGTGGCACCCACGATATTCATCTGCGAAGGAGCATCCGGGCCTTTATAATTCAGCAAGTAAATATTCTGGAGCAAATCAAAATTGTACGTACTCGCATCTTGATTCAGATACATATTCAAGGTCTCTCCCAATTGTTTGTGTGCGAAACTACTTTTTTTATCAAGAAGCAGACCAAGAGCTTCTTTCTTATTCCATCGAATGATGTCGAACTTGTCTCGCAACTTCTCTATATTGAAAAATATTTCCGCCACATCCAAACAGTCTGAAACCAGTTTATGATAAACTGTCAACTGATTATCCAAATCCTTGCTCTCTACCACTTGTCTAAAAGCATTCTTCATCAAGTCCATACGGGCAAAAGGACTGGGAATAGAGGTTATTTCCCTTTTACAAGTTGCCCCCTCCGGATCACTGATACTACCGATAGCTTTTGTTCCGTACTCAATGGAATCAGCCCAGCCGTCGATGTTGTCACTACCACCGGCTGTATATAAACGAAAAATATGTGCCATACTACAATCTGATTTTATCATTAATAAGTTCGTCGGTCACTACAGCAAACAACTCCATAAAACGCTGTTCCAACGACAATCCTTCTTTGAATTTCTTTTCTCTCTTGTTCAAATAGCCATCAAACAGAGCATAGTTTGAATCTACATGAAACAGCACTTTTTTCGTTTCGCATCCTTTGACAAGATTGAACACAGCATTCTTATTCTCTTCCAACTCAAAAGGTACAAATCCACGTCTGTTTTTTCCCATTTCATTGAGCCATATCATATATTCGGCTACGAACTTATTGATATAGCTCTTCACATAACGGTCGGCAAACCATTTCTTTTCATTGAAACGAACCGTCCAAGGCAATTTTTGTCGGATAGAATCGCTCAATTGCTCGTTGAAGAATTTACATAACAATGTAAATCGAGTCATTGGCCTCACAATGATATCATACGTTGCGTCACACAAATCGGGAAATATCAGGTTCTCTCCGCTTTGCTTTACACCAAATTCACGATAAATAGTTTTGAGGCTTCTTTCATCAAAATCTTCATCAAAATTGACAATAGCCAACGCTGCAATCAATTCCAGCAAATGTGCATCGTTCTTCTGAAATTCTCCTCCTTCATTATTTTCATACTTACTCAAGATGTTGTCTCCCAAATAATACAAGGCATCAATAGCACTCATATTTTGATTATAATAAGACAAAGCCGCTTTCGTTTTCGAAATAAAAGTAGCTTCGTCAATGGCACTTTCCCCATTTGGTTCTATACCGAAATAGGGCAATATAGTAATGGCACCTATCACGCTATCTTGGATATCTTTGGCATTGGGGAATACCCCACCTTGTGTTTGCAGCGTACTTTGCGTTTGCAATGTGCGCAAATTCTTAAGTAATACCGGAAAACCGCTAGCTCCTGTTCCACCAAAGATGGAACTGATGATGAATATCTTGTCGTTCTTCTGAAAGTCGGATGCAAATTTAAGAAACTGCGGAGATTGGGCGAAACGGTTGAGTACTACACTACCGATATTAGGATTCCCCTTAAACCCTACTTCCATGTCCGCATTCAAGTTGTCGTCCGAAAACAGCATTTTTGCGAGTGCATAGTTGGCTCTATCCATGGTATTCAGTTGGATGTAGTCCTTAAAAAGTTGGTTTTGGGTATTTTCCAAGTCCATTCTAAATCCTGGCAGCAATTCCTGCACTTCGGTGCGAAAGAACCCACATTGAGCATCCGTGGTGAAAGTCAACTTCTCACGTATATTATTGTAGGTATGCATCAAGTCAACAGTACGTGTCAAGTCGGCAGCCGCCACATCGGGATCTATAATAATAGGAACAATAGCATCCGATTTCATTCGCACTCCAGATGCCAGCAGCATGGTTAATGATTTAATCACTCGTGAACCGGTACCTCCGATTCCGAAAACATACAATTTACTCATCTTGATAATATTGTTTTAGAATGGTGATTTCCTACAATTAACACTCCCCCACTTCAATAGCATGGAAAGCAGAAAAAACACTGCAATCGACAAAATGGCATTGGTAAGACTGAATCCCCAAAAACTGCTATCTGTAATATAATAATCCGCAATGTCACCGGAGTCATTTCGCAAATAAAGCAGGCAGTCTCCTATCAAATTGTCTTTAAAGTCTTCCTTTATCCACCAATAGGCAAAGAAAAAGCACAACACACCATTGAAGCACATCATAATCAACCAACTCCACCAGCGATGAAAACGTGCACTGTTTATGACATAATAATATAGCACACCAATCAAAACAGAGATAAGCAGAGTCCACAATGCAATGCGCGGAAAAAGAACTGGGTTGGTATAGTCATCCGTTTCACAGTTATACCCCCATAGATATTCACCCAGTTGCTGCCCAAACAAGGACTCAAAAACACAATAAATTCGACCTATAAATTCCATAGCCTATAAAATTTTAATTAATAAACACTTTCATACCAACAAAACAACTATTGTCATCACAGTCGAAGGCTTCGTATATACCTTCAAGTAGATACTTCAATCCATAAGTTTTTGTCATTGCATCGCCTTGATGTATATTCAATCCATCTTCATCGGTACATTGGGCAATCCACGATGGCAATTGCTTCTTCAACATAATCTTTAAATCGCATTTACCGGGTTGATGTATCTGTTTGTTTAATGTAAAACTGAGCAGATGCGAATACTTCCCTTTTTCTTTGGGAGTAGAGATGCTCAACGTATAATCCTTGGAACTCAATGAGTAATTCTCCGGATGAATCAAATAATCCCCCGCAATGGGTAAACCGGAAAAGTCGACTCCTAAAGTGAACATGAACTTTCCTTGTTTTTTCCCTTTATCCGCCTTTTTAGCATCGATAATATGAAACTTGGGATTCTTCATGCACTTCTTGAACGTCCCCATCTTAGGGGTCGCTACCACTTCATAGTTCACATTATGAGTTGACTTGCTGATAGTAAAGGAATGTTCTACTCCTCTGCCTTTAATCTTTTCTTCAGGCACTTTCTTCGAAATCACGTTTATCAAATCTTCACGCCCCATCAAAATCATATAAAAAGGGCGGATATCACTTATATTAGTAGGTTGGTCTAACCGATTATAGTATTTTCCGTTAAACTTACCATTCAAGCGATAAGCTTTCACACAGAAAGTAGATTCGTCCTTCAATTTGTCGGCAAAAGCCACTTTTACGCCAATTTCCTGGTTTACAAGATATTCGGAGGCATTGATACCTTTTCCCGGAGAGAATATGCAATCGGATATGAAAACAGACACCGCATCATCGTCCGTCTTGTTCAGAACGGAAACCATCATTTCCGCTATATCCGTTGTACCCAAAGAGCCACCGGCACTTACAAAATGATTAGGAGACAATCTCTCTATAAAGTCTTTGATACGTGCATTGTTGCTCAATTTGTTTTGTAGTGGAACAATTCTGCTGTTAATATAATACAGGTTCAGCGAATCGGTACAGTTTAAGCAAATGTCAGACAAATAACTATAGACTGATTCTTCGAACTCTGTCAGCCCGTTAACATAACCAAACATACTGCCCGAATTTTCCAAGTAGACATTGACTATCGGTTTTGTGTCGTTGGATTGTTTGGATATATCCGTTTTGAACGTTTGACATCGGGGACATTGCCTAGTGCCTAAATCATTGCAGCCACATAACATAGTCACGTACGTAGCAACAAGTAACACTGCATAAAGTGATTGGTTCATCAATCTGCCTATCTGTATCATAGTGCTTAAGTAAAAGCATTTTCCCAGCAGATTCCCGAACCGAGCGGTTCATAATTAGACGTAAGATAACTATAATATAAAGAAAAAGCGCGGGAATCTGTACCTGTTACTCGTCCCGCTACTTTAAGGCCTTCGCATTGCCCATCACTGTAGAACGAGCAACGCAGAAGCCCACGCCGATATGTATACGAAGCAAGATACACCTTTTGAGTACTCAAAAAATGCATCAAGAATATAAACATATCCCATGGACATCTACCATTGCTTTGTTCCTTGACAGTGATTAAAAGTTGCGAAGTTTTAAAAGTAGCCAAAGACAAAACGTCAAGTAAACGTCTTTCCTTATATAATATGTTTCCCACACCACCCTAACCTCACGAATGAGGTATCGGCGTGAGAAACATTGCAAAACTATAAAAATAAAATCAAAAAAACTATTTTTGTCACTCTTTTTTCTTAAGCCACATTCAGTACAGGCATTCAGCCCCTTCCTATACATCTTTTTTTGGGAACTAACATTCTAATATTGAATTATTTGCAACCAGTTCAGTGGATATATACTCCCAAGACAGTGACAAAGTTCGTCTTCAACACGCAGTATAAAAAATATATATGCTATTTCTTCACAATAGCAATCAGTTCGTCTGCTGAAACAAGGTTCTGTTCTCCAGTCTCCATATTCTTCAACATCACTTTGCCTTCGTTCATTTCGTTCTCACCGACAATAGCTACAAACGGAATATTCTTCGCATTGGCATAACTCATCTGTTTCTTCATCTTGGCAGCATCCGGGAAGATCTCGGCACGAATATTGGCAGCACGTACCTTAGCCAAAATTCCCATTGAGTATGCAGCTTCCTTTTCACCGAAGTTGATAAACAGAAGTTCTGTTCCGTTTACAGCTTCTTTCGGGTAAAGTTCGAGCTGGTTCAGGACATCGAAGATACGGTCTGCACCAAAAGAGATACCCACTCCGGACACTCCTGCCATACCGAATACTCCGGTCAGATTATCATAACGACCACCACCAGTGATACTGCCAATCTGTACATCCAGTGCTTTCACTTCAAAGATAGCTCCTGTATAATAGTTCAGTCCACGAGCTAAAGTAAGATCAAGCTCTATTTCATTCTTCAAGCCCATTGTTTCCAATGTATTCAGAATAAATTCACTCTCTTCCACTCCCTTCAGCCCTACTTCACTGGCTGATAACACATTCTTCAGTGTTGCCAATTTCTCTGCATTCGTACCACTAAGAAGAATGATCGGTTGCAACTTGGCAATAGCCTCATCACTGATTCCCTTCTCTTTCAGTTCGGCATTTACATTATCCAGACCAATTTTATCCAGTTTGTCAATTGCTACGGTAATATCTACAATCTTATCCGATTCGCCTATAATTTCAGCAATACCGGAAAGAATCTTGCGGTTGTTAATCTTAATACATACACGAATATTGAAACGACTAAAAACGGTATCGACAATCTGCATCAATTCCACTTCGTTCAATAACGAATCGCTTCCTACAACATCGGCATCACATTGATAAAATTCGCGATAACGTCCTTTCTGCGGGCGGTCGGCACGCCATACCGGTTGAATCTGATAGCGTTTGAACGGGAAAGTGATCTCATCACGATGCATCACGACGTAGCGAGCAAAAGGTACTGTCAAATCATAACGCAAACCTTTCTCACAAAATTTGCTTGCCAGTTTGACTGCATTACGGCTTAATAATTCTTCGTCAGTAATCCCGGAAAAGTAATCTCCTGAATTTTGAATCTTAAAGAGTAGTTTATCCCCTTCATCGCCGTACTTTCCCATCAGTGTAGAAAGCATCTCCATAGACGGAGTCTCTATCTGCTGGAATCCATACAAATGATATACGTCACGAATCGTATTGAATATATAATTACGCTTCGCCATTTCTACCGGCGAAAAGTCACGAGTTCCTTTAGGAATACTTGGTTTTGCTGCCATAATATTACTGTTTATAATTTTAATGGCGCAAATTTACTGCAAATTTCCGAGCAATGCTTACATATATTTGAAAAAATCACCCGTATTGTGTCCATCCCCTATTAATATCGTAAAGAAACACTCAAACAAGTCCTCCAAACTATATAAAAAATCCTCCATAGTCTTTGGAAAGACTGCGGAGGATCCCTTTTTATTCTATAGAAGGAAGCTGGCAAAACTGCCTTTTCCCTTTTTCATTTCTTAGTCTCTTCTACCCATGAAGATCATGATGTAGTAAACCAATGTTGCTAATGAACCTAATGCAGCAACTACATACGTATAAGCAGCTGAACGAAGAGCGTCTTCTGCCTGTGCATGATTGTACGAATTAGTAATGCCGGATGAACTCAACCATACCAATGCACGTTTACTTGCATTGATTTCCACCGGCAGCGTGATAAAGCTGAACAATGTAGTCATAGCGAACAAGATAATACCTGCCAGCAATAACTGCGGAAAAGAGTTTATCAGCAAGATACCACCCAACAATACCCACGTCATAATGGAAGAAGCAAAGTTCACAACCGGAACCAGCGCACTACGCATCTTCAACGGAGCGTACATACGTGCATGCTGCACAGCGTGTCCACATTCATGGGCCGCTACGGCAGCCGCCATAATGCTGTTACTTTCATACACCCCTTCACTCAAATTCACTGTTTTGTTAGTAGGATTGTAGTGGTCGGTCAACCGTCCCGGCGTATGTGTAACCTGCACATCATAAATTCCATTGTCATGCAACATCTTCAAAGCAACATCGCGTCCTGTCATTCCGTTTCCTGTAGGAATCTTAGAGTACTTCTTGAATTTGTTTTGCAAATTCATCTGTACCAACCAACTGACAACAGCGATTCCTATAAATAATACCCAATAAGACATCATATACTTTTCAATTTTAATTATTACTCTATATATCTATAAACAAATTGTTTGCCAAAAATAAGGGGAAACGTTCAATGTCAGAATAGTTTCCCCTTGCTTTTATGAAGAATTAGCTAAAAATTAGTCAATTGTCAGTTCTACTACATAGTCAATATCTTTTGGTACCTCGGCGAATTCGAGCAAAACACCAGCTTTCGTCTTTGTGAAACGAACCGGAGACTGATCTTTAAACAAGACTGCTTTCTTAACCTTCTTGCCTGTCAATGGCAGGAACAAAGCTGCATCTTTCAGGTCGAGGATATGTACATAGAGTTTATTTCCTTTTTGTGTGGTCACTCCCCAATCATGCGGAGCAACTATGCCGCTTCGTGTTCCATAGATCGTTTCGCCATATTGTTTCATCCACTCTCCCATCTCTGCCAAGCGTTGCACAGCTACCGCAGGAAGTTCCCCATCAGGTTGAGGGCCGATATTCATCAAAAGATTGGCATTCTTACCGGCTGCCTTCACCAGATAGTGAATCAATGTCTTTGTAGATTTATAATTCTGGTCGGTAATCTTATATCCCCACATACCATTCATTGTTTCGCAAGTTTCCAACGGCAAGCGACTCACCTCCTGTCCAGAAAGTCCCGAAGCATTCTCACCCGGCAGATCGCGTTCGAAAATCTGAATATCTTCTCCATCAAAAGGCGTCTGATGATGATTGTTACCCACCAGGCAGCCCGGTTGGAGTTTATGAATCAAAGCATACTGCTCCGGTAATTCCCAGTTAAAAGATTTAGGTTGATCCCACCATCCGTCAAACCAGATGGCACCTACCGGACCATAATTCGTCAGTAACTCCGTCAACTGGTTATTCATGAATTGATAATAGCTTTTCCAATCCCCTTTCGAGTTCGAACGTCCCGTCCCCTGTCCTGTACGTCCCCAGGGATAGTCCTCACGCGCCCAGTCAAGATGAGAATAATAAAAATGAAGCTTGATTCCCTGCTTGGCACAGGCAGCTGCCAGTTCTTTCACAATATCTCTTTTAAAAGGGGTGGCTTTGACTACGTTATAATCCGAATACTTAGTATCGAACATAGAAAAACCTTCGTGATGACGGCTAGTAAAACAGATATATTTGGCTCCCGAAGCTTTAATAGCCTCCACCCATTTATCGGCATTAAACTTGGAAGGATAAAATCCACCTGCCAGTTTGGCATACTCTTTATAATTCAGATTATTGTTTGTCATAGTCCACTCACCGGTAGCGAGCATGGCATATAGCCCCCAATGAAGAAAAATACCAAACTTATTGTCCTGAAATTCCTGCCGTGCTTTCAGATTCTCTTCGGCAGGCTGATAAGGAGACTGTGCAAATGCTCCCAAGTTCATGACGAACAACAAAAGGAAAGTAATAAAACGTGTTTTCATAAGGCGTACATTATTTTTCTGTGTGTTTAGAATAGACTACAAAGGCTTGAATAAAAAAGGCGGAGTTTTTCTTCAATCTCCGCCTTTCCTCCATATAATAAATCAATGGTTATTCTTCTGTATAACGTTCGATCGTCTGTGCTCTGTCCGGTCCTACAGAAACAATCTTGATTTCTACGCCAAGTTGTTCTTCCAGGAAAGTCAGATAAGCGTTGAACTCTTCCGGGAATTCATCTTCGCTCTGCATCTTGGTCATATCTGTCTGCCAGCCCGGAAGCTCTGCATAAACAGGTTCTACCCCTTCTGTGATGTCATACGGGAAATAATCGATTTCTTCACCATTCACTTTGTAGGCAACACAAGCTTTGATTGTTTCGAAAGTATCGAGTACATCGCTCTTCATCATAATCAATTTGGTAACCCCGTTTATCATAACGGAATACTTCAGCGCTACCAGGTCGATCCATCCACAACGACGTTTACGTCCGGTAACAGAACCGAATTCATGTCCCAAAGTACACATCTTGTCACCTGTTTCATCAAACAGTTCTGATGGGAACGGGCCTGCTCCTACACGAGTACAGTATGCTTTGAAGATACCATATACTTCACCGATACGGTTAGGCGCCACTCCCAGTCCGGTGCAGGCTCCCGCACATACGGTATTGGAAGAAGTCACGAACGGATATGAACCGAAATCAATATCAAGCATAGTACCCTGCGCTCCTTCACAAAGAACGCTCTTACCATCTTTCAACAGATTATTCACTTCATGTTCGCTATCTACAAAATGGAATTGTTTCAGGTATTCGATACCTTCCAACCATGCTTTTTCCAGTTCAGTAAGATCGTATTCATAATTCAGGCTCTTCAGAATTTGTTCGTGACGAGCTTTTGCGGCAGCATACTTCTGGTCGAAATTATGAAGAATATCACCTACACGAACACCGTTACGGCTCACTTTATCCGTATAAGTAGGGCCGATACCCTTGCCGGTAGTTCCTACTTTGGCGTCTCCTTTGGCTGCTTCATAGGCAGCATCCAGAATGCGGTGTGTCGGAAGAATCAGATGAGCTTTCTTTGAAATGTGCAAACGTTCTTTCAGCGGATGACCTGATGCTTCAAGCGCTTCTGCCTCTGCCTTAAACAATGCCGGATCAAGTACCACACCGTTACCGATGATGTTTACCTTGTTTCCTTGAAAAATACCGGAAGGAATAGAGCGGAGCACATATTTCTGTCCTTCGAACTCAAGCGTGTGACCGGCATTCGGGCCGCCCTGAAAACGAGCAACCACATCATACTTAGGTGTTAAAACGTCGACTACTTTTCCTTTACCTTCGTCGCCCCATTGTAATCCTAATAGAACATCTACTTTCATTTTTCTTTTTTATTGTTGTTATTTACTTTTTTCCGTTTGTTAGCTCTGTCGCACTTACTACATACTCCATATATATATAAGGAGTAATGCGAAAGCTGGAAGCGGCTCAATTTCGTATTTTCAATGGCATGCTGTAATTCCTCGTTCTGAAACTCGGTCACTCTACCACATTGAGTACATATCTGATGATGATGTGTCTCGCGATTATATGATTTTTCGTATTGGGAAGAAGTGCCAAACTGATGCTTAATGACCAGTCGTGCATTGATAAGGAGGATAATGGTATTGTAGAGAGTTGCACGGCTCACCCGGAAATTCTCCTGGTCCATCATCCGTGAATAAAGCATGTCAATATCGAAATGACCGTCGATAGAATAAATAGTATCGAGTATGGCGTAGCGTTCAGGAGTCTTACGATGCCCGTTCGCCGTGAGATATTCCGTGAATATCTGCCTTACTGTATCTTTCACGTTTTGAGTTTCCATCATCAGCCAAAATTAGCGCGAACAAAGTTAAGCCTTTTTTGCGGAAAGCAAAAGAAATTCCTAGAAATAAGTAATGGGTTAATTATTCTTCAGTCTCTTCTTTCACCATGTTGTAGAGCATCTGCTCCCCTTCCAAGGTAGAACCAGCCATTCCCTCCACCAGACGGCATACTTGAAAGGCATGTTCTTCACTATGCTGCATATATTTGCGGATAACCAATAAAGCAGCGTTACGAACATGATAACTGTTGGAATGTACAGCACAGATTGCCTGATCGAGTAATTCGCCGGAGGCGCGTTCGGTCATATCCCCTTTCTTCATCAGAAGACGGGCAGCAGTCAGAAAACCGCAAGTCTGTATATACTCTTGCTCATCTGCAATCCAGTGAAAAGATTTGGCCGGAGCATACGGCAAATGCTGGAAGAGATTCATGCAAGTCAGCTCGGCTATTTCGATATTCCGGATATTTTCTACCCAAATGTCGGCTATCTCAGGATAAAACGTTTCAATCGGCTGAAGCATCCCCGCCAGAATTTTACATTCGCGAATGTCCTCTTTCCACAGAGCCTGTGCCAGGTCATGATTCTTCTCATAACTTTCGGCAATCATCTTGATACGAGGCAGTTCCACTCCGAAATTGAGTTTATAAACCAGCCCTTTCTCACGCATACTTTGGGACACAGCCCCGTTCATAGAGAGACGGAGCTGTGTCTTGATATCTTTCAATTGTTCTTTAATATCCATTTCAGATCAGTTGTTTATGGAAGGCAGCGGAGAATAATCAGTGCTGTAACGCAGCATTTGTTCTACATAACCTTCATCATAGGAAACTGTGACATCTGTAACAGTTCCGTTTTCATCTGTCACCAGTTCGTATTTCGGATTCACAAAGCCTTTGTAAGGAGCTAGATTCAGCTTCTTATAGCGTTCCAGAACTTCTGCATGCAGAGCCGGATCCACTTTTACCGCATAGTTTTCTACTAATGTACGAGCACCTTCAAAATCGCCAGTCGACTTGATGCGCTGAATTTCAGCTAATAATTCGCCGAAAAGCTGACGTACCTTCTGATAGTCATTGATAACCACATAAGTCTTTCCGTCTTTCTTCACCAGTTCCACCGCTTTATCGACAGCTCCTTTTTCAAATACCCAACGGGCTATCAGCTGGCGATTGCGCATGTGAGCTTCTTCAACACTATTTCCCGGTTCGATACGTACCAGTTGTGTCATCAACCCGTTCATCAGATAAGTATAGTATTGAGCCTTATAAGCATCGGGAGAAGAGAGCAATCCCAGTTCCACCAGCTTCGGATCGGCTACATAATACAATCCGAATAAATCAGCACGTGCCTCTTCGATGGTAGAGCCATAAGCCTTCAATGCATCCGGATCTACGCCCGGAAGCAACTTACCGGAACCGTGTCCCAAACATTCGTGCAAGTCCGTATGCAGCTCGTCCGTTAAGTCAGAATAGGCATCGATCAGTTGTATTTCCGCATCGCTATAAACAAATTCTTCGTTGAATCCGTTTCCGTGAGCGGCTTTATTATAAGCATCTGTTATATTTCCGATTGTCACCGATTTAGAGCCGTGGTGAGCACGAATCCAGTTTGCATTCGGCAGATTGATACCGATAGCCGTTGCCGGGTAAAGATCACCTGCAAGGATAGCGGCAGTAATCACTTTAGCCGATACCCCTTTTACCTTTTCTTTCTTGAAAGATTTATCTACCGGAGAATGATCTTCAAACCACTGCGCATTGCTACTGATTATCTCTGTGCGGTGCGTTGATTCCAAATCTTTGAAATTCACCAAAGACTCCCAGCTCGCTTTCATACCCAACGGGTCACCATAACTTTCAGTAAATCCATTCACAAAGTCGATTCGTGAATCAAGGTCTTTCACCCAAAGAATGGCATATTCATCGAAATCTTTCAGATTGCCTGTTTCATAGAATTGAATCAGTTTGGTGATGACGGCCTTTTGTGCCTCATTCTCCGCTACACCTTCCGCCTTTTTCAGCCAATAAACAATCTTCTCTATTGCCTGTGTATAGAGTCCGCCTACTTTCCAAACTTTCTCCTCCAACTTTCCGTTTTCTTTGACCAGCCGACTGTTCAGCCCGTAAGAAACCGGTGTTTCGTCTTTCGGGTCTTTCAGGGCGCTATAAAAACTCTCTGCCTCTTTCTGCGTCACTCCGTCATAATAGTTACAAGCAGAAGTCAACACAAGATCTTCGCCATCCGCCTGGTTTACCCGTTTCGGCATAACAGTCGGATCGAAAATCACCGGAAACAGTTCAGCACAAAGTTGTTCGGCAGTCTGCCCTTTCGCCAACGGCAGCAACTGGGCATCTATACCGAGTACAGCCTGTTTCAAGAACTCCTGCGAGAAGTTGGGCACAAATTTCTCCGTACCATAGTGGTGATGAATACCATTGGAGAACCATACCCTTTTCAGATACACCTCCATATTTTTAAAATCAGGCGTTGTTTTATCTCCCTGATAGTTTGTATATACTGCTTCGAGCATCCGACGGATTCTCAAATTATATTTTCCATTCTGGTCAAACAGAATATCCCTTCCCTCCAAAGCAGCCTCTGTCAGGTAATAAATCAGTTCCTTCTGTTTCAGCGTCAGTTCCTCAAATCCGGGAACTTTATAACGCAATATCTGTAAATCAGCAAATTGTTCCACTGTATAATCAAATTTGTCTGCTTCAGCAGTTGTTGTTTTACTTCCTCCGCACGATGTTAAAAGCGTAGCGGCCACTGTCATTAAAATCAGATGTTTTTTCATAATGCTAGCATTGATTAATTAAAATGAGAAAAGGAATTATCTCCAAAATCTTTCATTTAGAGGTAATTCCTTTTGACTAATTTCGGAACGCGCAATTATTTCTTATTTTCGAGATGTTTTTTGCGATATCCATTAGGAGTCTCACCTACGTTTTTGTAAAATGCAGCGTAAAAAGATTGACGATTTGCAAAGCCAACCATGGCACTAATTTCTTCCACATTTTTGTCGGCATAACGTTTGTCAGTCAATAAATGCAAAGCATCTTTTACTCTGTATTCATTCAACAGGCAAGAATAGTTCATGCCAAAGCGTGAGTTTACTACTGCAGAAAGGTAACGAGTATTCGTCTTCAATTCTTTCGCCAAGTCCTTAGCTGAATAGTCAGGATCCTTGTACTTCTTCTGTACAACGATGATATTCAGGATCTTGTCATACAACTCGTCTGCCAATTCCGGTCTAATCAAAGACCTGTATGCAGCCTTCTTTTCTTTCTTTTCCCTCAAATTGTAGGGACGTTTTTTCGGAGTTTCTTCCGTTTTTTTGTTCTCTAAATCACTCATTGAATTAACTGGTTAGGGTTTGTTCATTTGTTAATAATTGCTCATTTGCAACATAACATGTTACAAATGTCTTACTTTTTTTTTAAACACACAATTATTTTGTGCATTTTTTTTCTAAATAAACAATCAAAAACCTTGAAAAAGAAGGAATAGCCTTGAATAATAAGAAACTTTAACTTATTTATAATTCATATCAGAAACTGAAATCTACACATGATGAAAATTGCCAAAGAAAAATGTACCTTTGCAGCATGGATAAATCAGCATCAATGAGAGAGACTTTAAAGACATATTTCGGGTACGATAGTTTCCGTCCTCTGCAAGAAGAAATCATCCGCCACATCCTGAACAAACAGGATGCATTGGTATTAATGCCCACTGGTGGGGGGAAATCGATCTGTTACCAACTTCCCGCACTGCTTTGCGAAGGTACTGCCGTTGTCGTTTCTCCACTCATCTCATTGATGAAAGATCAGGTAGAAGCATTGCTGGCAAACGGCATCGCTGCCGGAGCACTGAACAGCAGTAATGACGAAACAGAAAACGCTAATCTGCGCCGTGCATGCATTGAAGGCCGCCTGAAGCTGCTTTACATTTCACCGGAAAAACTTTTAGCTGAAAAGGACTATTTGTTGCGGGATATGAACATCTCTCTGTTTGCTATTGATGAAGCTCATTGTATTTCGCAATGGGGACATGATTTCCGTCCGGAATACACACAAATGGGAGTGCTCCACCAACAATTTCCGCAAATACCGATTGTCGCACTAACCGCCACCGCGGATAAAATCACGCGCGAAGACATCGTACGGCAATTGCATCTTAACCATCCGCGTACCTTCATTTCCTCGTTCGACCGTCCCAACATCAGCCTGACTGTGAAACGTGGATTTCAAGCGAAGGAAAAGAACAAGGCTATCTTAGAATTCATCCACCGCCACGGGGGAGAAAGCGGGATTATTTACTGCATGAGCCGAAGTAAGACGGAAACCGTCGCACAGATGTTACAAAAGCAGGGTATCCGTTGCGGGGTTTATCACGCGGGGTTATCCACTCAACACCGGGACGAAACACAGAATGATTTTATTAACGACCGCATACAGGTGGTATGTGCCACCATTGCTTTTGGAATGGGGATTGATAAATCAAATGTCCGCTGGGTGATACATTATAACCTGCCTAAAAGTATAGAAAGCTTTTATCAGGAAATAGGACGTGCCGGACGTGACGGGCTTCCCAGCAATACTGTCCTGTTTTATTCATTAGGAGACTTAATATTACTAACTAAATTCGCTTCGGAAAGTAATCAGCAAAATATCAATCTGGAAAAGCTCCAACGTATGCAGCAATACGCAGAGGCCGACATTTGCCGACGAAGAATCTTATTAAGCTATTTCGGAGAAACAACAACAGAGGATTGCGGCAACTGCGATGTTTGTAAAAATCCCCCTCAACGATTCGACGGTACAGTCATCGTGCAAAAAGCATTAAGTGCCATCGCACGCACAGAACAACAAATCAGCACAGGAGTGTTGATTGATATTCTTCGTGGAAACTATTCTGCGGAAGTAACCGGAAAAGGGTATCAGGAACTTAAAACGTTCGGTGCCGGACGCGACATTCCTCCTCGTGACTGGCAAGACTATCTGCTTCAAATGCTGCAACTCGGCTACTTTGAAATAGCTTATAATGAGAATAATCATCTCAAAATAACGTCAAGCGGAAGTGATGTTCTCTTCGGAAGGACACAAGCGGCATTGGTAGTTATCCAGCATGAGGAAGCAGTTACCCGAAAAGGAAAAAAGAAAAAAGTGGTTATCGCCAAAGAACTCCCCTTCGGCGCGGCAGGCGGCGAAAGCCAAGATTTGTTCGAAGCATTGCGAGGATTAAGAAAACAACTTGCCGATCAGGAAGCTTTGCCCGCCTATATCGTCTTGTCAGACAAAGTGTTGCATCTGCTTTGTATCTCACGTCCCACCACCATCGAAGAGTTTGGAGAAATCAGTGGTATCGGCGAACACAAGAAAAAGAAATATGGAAAGGATTTCGTAAATCTGATTAGACAGTTCGTAGAATAAAAGAAATTCTTGAATAGTATATATTAACGAGTCACCTGACTAATGATTATTCGTTCCACTAAGGTTATCTTTCCGTTCCACAGTTGTTTCCCTTTAGTTCCACATAGGTAGAACTAAAGGGAAACAACTGTGGAACGAACTAATGCATATAACAAAAGGCTCTAACTTATGTAAACCGGAAAGATATAGTTGGCTTATTGATAACTTCACTTGCATTGCCGCAATTGCTCGTGCAAATCAGCCGGAGGCACTCCCAATGAAATAGCTTTTTCAAAGTCGGCTTTTGCCAGTCCTTTCTTCTTCTGTGCCAGGTAGATATTTCCACGCAACAGATAAGCATCAGCCGAGGCAGCATCCAACCGGATGGCTTCCTCCAAATCGACCAATGCCAAATCCTCATGTTTCATCTCACGTTCCACATCGGCACGGGCAATATAGAGCGTCGCATCTTCAGGAGTGGCCGCAAGCATCTTATTCAATATCTCAAGAGCTTCCCGGAATTTTCCTTCTTTCTGCTCCAAAGTAGCCAGTCCCAGCCGTCCGCTATAGCTCTGCGGATCGAGTTCCAATAAACGATTATAATCTATTCTCGCAGCCGGATAATCGCGGCGGAGCACATAAATATAAGCACGCATCAACAAAGCTTCTTTGTTCTGCTTGTCCTCGTCCAACACCTGGCAATAATCCGTATAAGCACGGTCTGTTTTTCCCATTTCCATATAAATGGCGGCACGGTCGAGCAAAATAGGGACTGCCAAAGGAGCAAAGTTCAGTGCAAAAGAATAAGATTCCAATGCTTTATCAAACTCGCCCAAACGGCGCTGAACCAACCCCAAGTTAGAAAAGAGCAGTGCATTCTTTGCGTTTTTCGGTTCCAACTTCAAAGCCTGAAGCAAAAGTTCCTCTGCCTGGGGAAGACTGTCTTTTTCGATACACTCAATGGCTCTCTCGGACAATTGCTGATAGGTTTGCGCAAAGGTAACAGCCGGAAAACAAAAAAGCAAAGCTATAATTATTCTTACCATGGTTCAGGTCTTTTTATAGTGAATGAATTAATCCAATGGATATGCGTCAAAAGCAAACAGTTCGGTCGACAAATAACGCTCTCCCGTATCAGGTAACAACGCTACTATTTTTTTGTTCTTAAATTCCGGGCGTTGTGACAGTTGACGGGCGGCATACACAGCTGCTCCCGAAGAAATACCCGCCAACAGACCTTCTGTTGCCGCTAACTCACGTCCTGCACGAATCGCTTCATCATCTGGCACGCCTATTACTTCATCCACCACCGAAGCATCATAAAGCTTCGGGATAAAATTCGCTCCAATACCTTGAATACGATGCGAAGCCGCCTCTCCGCCTGCCAACACTGGAGACGATGCAGGTTCCACAGCAACAATATAAATATTCGGATTATGTTTCTTCAAAGCACGGGCTACCCCGCAGACTGTTCCCCCGGTACCAACTCCGGCTACAAAAACGGCCACTTCACCGTCTGTATCCCTCCAAATTTCTTCACCCGTTGTCCGTTCATGAACAGCAGCATTGGCGGGATTTTCAAATTGTTGCAAAATCACCGAACCGGGAATACTATCACGCAACTCCTGCGCTTTGGCAATGGAAGCTGCCATCCCTCCCAGCCCATCTGTCAATACAATCTGCGCACCCAACGCTTTCAACAGATTCCGCCGTTCCAGACTCATCGTTTCGGGCATGGTCAATATCAGGTGATACCCTTTAATAGTAGCCACCATTGCCAACCCTACACCTGTATTTCCGCTTGTCGGCTCAATAATCGTTGCACCGGGTTTCAATGCTCCACGAGCTTCCGCATCTTCAATCATCGAAAGAGCGACTCTGTCTTTTACACTTCCCGCCGGATTAAAAGCCTCCAGTTTGGCAATAATATTTTGTTCCAGACCATACTTTCCACTATAACCGGAAAGTTCCATCAAAGGGGTATTCCCCACTAAATCTGTTAGTTTCTTTGCAATCTTTGCCATCTTATTACTTCATTTTTGTCACAGACACGACAAAGATATGGAAAAAAAGGTATGTTTTACATCACATCATGAGAAAGATAAGGAAAAGTATAGTAACTTTGTATCCGTTCAATCTTTTTAAGTTTACATATATGAAAAAGAGAATTATACAATTTCTCACGACCTATTTTTTATTTGTTCTTTTATTCGTTCTTCAGAAACCAATCTTCATGGTTTACTACCATGACTTATATACTAATGTATCTTTGGGTGACTATTTCCGCGTCATGTGGCACGGATTACCGCTGGATTTATCTCTTGCAGGCTACCTGACCGCTATCCCCGGCATCCTGCTCATTGTTTCCGCCTGGACAAATTCATCCATACTCCGCCGCATCCGGCAAGGATATTTCGGAGTAATAGCCTTTGTCATGGCCTGCATTTTTATCATTGACTTGGGATTATACGGATTTTGGGGATTCCGTCTGGACGCCACTCCTATTTTCTATTTCTTCTCTTCTCCCAAAGATGCCATGGCAAGTGTCAGTTTTTGGTTTGTTCTACTTGGAATTCTAGCTATATTGATCTATGCAGCAATTCTATACTGTATTTTCTATTGCGTCCTTATCCGGGAGAAAAAGCCTCTGAAAATACCTTATCGACGCCAGAATGTCTCGCTTGCACTGCTTTTGCTGACAGCGGCACTCTTCATCCCTATCCGGGGCGGATTCAGCGTATCCACCATGAATTTAAGCAAAGTGTATTTCAGTCAGGATCAACGCATGAATCATGCAGCCATTAATCCGGCATTCAGCTTCATGTATTCTGCCACCCATCAGAATAATTTCGATAAGCAGTATCGCTTCATGGACCCGAAAATAGCCGACGAATTATTTGCAGAGATGGTAGACAAACCCGTCGCAGCAACGGACAGCATCCCCCAATTATTGAATACACAACGCCCGAACATTATTTTCATTATCCTTGAGAGTTTCTCCACACACTTGATGGAAACTTTCGGAGGACAACCCAATGTGGCTGTCAACATGGATAAATTCGCAAAAGAAGGTGTATTATTCAGCAACTTCTACGGCAGTAGTTTCCGCACAGACCGCGGACTGGCATCTATCATCAGCGGATATCCCGGACAGCCGAGTACCAGCATCATGAAATATCCCGAAAAGACGGACAAACTTCCTTCCATCCCCCGCAGCTTGAAAAATGCAGGATACAGCCTCGAATATTACTATGGAGGAGATGCCGATTTCACCAATATGCGCTCTTACCTGGTATCTTCCGGTATCGAGAAGATTATTTCCGATAAAGATTTTCCTCTGTCCGAACGTACCGGAAAATGGGGAGCACAAGATCACGTTTTGTTCCAACGCCTGATGAAAGACCTGAAAGAAGAAAAACAAGAAGAACCATTCCTGAAACTGGTTCAGACATCAAGCAGCCACGAACCATTCGAAGTTCCGTTCCACAGGCTGGATGATAAAGTCCTCAACTCCTTTGCGTATGCCGACAGTTGTGTGGGAGATTTCGTGAAACAGTATCAGGAAACACCGTTATGGAAAAACACACTGTTTGTACTCGTTCCCGATCATCAGGGTGCATACCCATACCCGATAGAAAATCCGCTGGACGGACAAACCATTCCGCTGATTTTAATCGGAGGTGCAATTAAACAACCTCTCGTAATAGATACCTATGCTTCGCAAATTGACATTGCCGCCACTTTGCTCGCTCAATTAGGATTGCCGCACGATGAATTTACTTTCAGCAAGAATATCCTGAATCCGGGTTCTCCTCATTTCGCATACTTTACCCGGCCGGATTATTTCGGAATGATTACTGCCGATAACCAATTGGTGTACAATCTGGACGCCAACACCGTGCAACTGGACGAAGGCACCGCCAAAGGAGCTAACCTAGAAAAAGGAAAAGCGTTCTTACAGAAGCTCTACGATGATCTTGCCAAACGCTAATTATTAAGAAATATGGAATATTTATAAGGTAATATAGGACATTTACTATTCTTTATTGTATATTTGCGACGTTAAAAATAGATCAATAAAGCCGGATGATACATAGCGAAATCGTGCAATTCCTTTCGGAGATAGATACAAATATCTTCTTATCTTTCAATGGTATACACTCCCCTTTCTGGGATTATTTCATGAGTTCCTTCACGGGTAAAATAATCTGGGTTCCCATGTATGCCACCATATTATACATATTATTAAGAAATTTCCACTGGAAAGTAGTCGTATGTTATGTGGCAGCTATCGCGCTCACGATAACCTTTGCCGACCAAATGTGCAGCAGTATCATCCGCCCGGTAGTGGCACGCCTGCGTCCCGCCAATCCGGACAACCCTATTGTGGATATGGTATATATCGTAAACGGGTATCGTGGAGGAAGTTATGGTTTCCCATCGTGCCATGCGGCCAATTCATTGGGTCTTGCCATGTTTGTAGTATTTCTGTTCCGTAAACGTTGGCTAAGTATTTTCATCGTAACTTGGTCAATTCTTAACTGCTATACACGTATATACTTGGGTGTACATTATCCCGGTGATTTACTCGTAGGAGGTATTATCGGAGGATTCGGCGGTTGGCTATTCTGTACTATCGCTCACAAAATAGCCATTTATTTGGAACCTTCCACCCGCACGAAGAGAAAAGATATAAAACAATGGTCAGTCACTATTTATGTAGGATTGCTGACAGTGCTCGGGATCATTATATATTCCACTATTAAAAGCTGGTAAGGTTCACCACAGATTACACAGATTCACACAGATTTCAAATGATAAAAAAGATATTCCATAAAAAGAATGAAGAGTAAGTGGAGTTATCAAACAAAATCTGAATATTAAAAATCACCCACGTTATAGATAGCTATAACGTGGGTGAAATTATTTATAAAGGGCTGTTATACAGCTCCATCAGCAATCTGTGTGAATCGGTGTAATCTGTGGTAGAATATCAAGCTTTCTTGATATAATCAACAATCCACTGTCCTACTTCTTTCGTTCCGTATTTAGCACCGTCAGCCACCTGGATTTCCGGTGTACGTACATTCTCATCCAAAGAAGCGTCTACTGCTTTACGAATCAGCGCACCCTCTTCTTTGCAATCGAAATACTCAAATAACATAGCTACGGAAAGAATTTGTGCCAACGGATTAGCAATATTCAATCCTTTAGCCTGCGGCCATGAACCGTGAATCGGTTCAAACACCGGAGTACTCTCGCCTGTGGAAGCAGAAGGAAGCAAGCCCATAGAACCACTGATTACAGAACCTTCGTCAGTCAGAATATCACCGAAGGTGTTTTCCGTTACCATCACATCGAAGAAAGCAGGTTCCTGAATCATTTTCATTGCAGCATTGTCCACAAACATATAATCTGTTGTCACTTCCGGATAGTTCGGAGCCATTTCCTGTGCAATCTGACGCCATAGACGGGAAGAAGCCAACACGTTTGCCTTATCTACCACCGTCAGATGTTTTCTGCGCTTCATCGCATATTCAAAAGCCACTTTCAAGATACGTTCGATTTCCGGGCGAGTATAATAGTTGGTATCATACGCTTTGTCATTATCCTGATACTTTTCACCGAAATACATACCTCCGGTCAACTCACGGATACAGATAAAATCTGCGTTCTCTACCAGTTCCGCACGCAACGGAGATTTGTGAATCAGGCATTTGAATGTCTGCACCGGACGGATATTAGCGAAAAGTCCCAATTTCTTACGCATCGCCAACAAACCTTGTTCCGGACGTACCTTAGCAGTAGGGTCGTTATCAAATTTCGGATCGCCTACGGCAGAAAATAAAACAGCATCCGCATCTTTACAAACCTGATAGGTTGCTTCCGGAAACGGATCGCCTACTTTATCAATCGCATCAGCTCCACAGATTGCATATTCGTAACTTACTTTGTGGCCAAACTTCTCGCAAACGGCACTCATCACATCTACACCTTGCACAGAGATCTCCGGTCCGATGCCGTCGCCTGCTAATACAGCAATTTTAAAATCCATAATCGTTTATTCTTCTATTTATATATTCTTATAAAAAACATTCTTTGGGCAAGTTATCTCTCACTTGCTCTTCTCGTATTCATCTTCGATGAGGTTCAACATCTTCATAGTAGCTTTGATGGCAGCTTCCGTCTGATCGGCATCAAGTCCGCGGGTACGGAACACCTGCTCGTCATAACTCCATGTGATTACTGTCTGCACAAATGCATCCGTACGCCCACCGGGAGGAATGGTCACCGCATAATTGGTCAGCATCGGGAATTTGCGTCCTAACGTCACCTTATATATCTTACGCAATGCACGGACAAAAGCATCATATTGACCATCTCCACTTGAACTCTCTTCATACTCTTTCCCGTTGATTTCTATCTTCAACGTAGCCATCGGTTTCAAGCCATGAGCCAGATTCACAAAATAGCTCTTCAGTTTGACCTTCTCACCTATTGATCCATGCTTCAACACATCAGAAACAATGTACGGCAAATCTTCCTGTGTCACCAATTCTTTCTTGTCGCCCAGTTCGATGATACGTTCCGTCACTTTGCGCATAGCATCTTCATCCAACTCCAGTCCGAGGTCTTCGAGATTTTTGCGGATATTGGCTTTGCCGCTTGTCTTGCCCAACGCATATTCACGTTTGCGGCCAAAACGTTCGGGAAGCAAATCATTACAGTAAAGATTATTTTTGTTATCGCCGTCGGCATGCACACCTGCCACTTGTGTAAAGACATTCTCACCTACAATCGGTTTATTGGCAGGTATCATAATACCCGAATAAGACTCCACTACCCGGCTGACATCATTCAAACGGCTCTCGTCGATATTGGTCGCCGCATTGAAATGATCTTTCAGGATGGCTTGCACACTTGCGAGGGGAGCATTTCCTGCTCGTTCGCCCAGTCCGTTGATGGTGGTATGCAGTCCTTTTACACCGCTTAATACAGCTGCAAGAACGTTGCTCACTGCCAAATCATAGTCATTGTGCGCATGGAAATCGAGATGAGTATTCGGATAACGTTTCTTCATCTTCCGCATATACTCTATCACTTGCAAGGGATTCAAGATACCCAGCGTGTCAGGCAACATATAACGCTTGACACTCGTCTCTTGCAATCCATCCATCAACTGGAATACATATTCGGGAGAATCTTTGATACCGTTACTCCAATCTTCCAGATAAACATTGACGGTTATATCCTGTTCGTCGGCATAATGCACCACATTAATGATATCTGCCAGATGTTCTTCCGGTGTCTTTTTCAGTTGTTGCGTACAATGCTTCAGTGAACCTTTACAAAGGAGGTTAATCACACGGCAACCGGTACGCTGAATCCAATCGACAGAAGTATGCCCGTCAACAAAGCCGAGCACTTCCACTTTATGGAGCAGATTACGACGGGCCGCCCAGTCGCAAATCATCTTCACGGCTTCAAACTCACCGTCCGACACACGCGCCGAAGCAACCTCCACCCGGTCTACCTTCAAATCTTCTAACAGCAAACGGGCGATCATTAGTTTCTCATGAGGCACGAAAGATACTCCGCTGGTTTGTTCACCATCACGGAGCGTTGTGTCCATGATTTCTATTTTCACGCCTTCTTTTCCCATTCTTCTATTTTATCTTTATTGCTTAACAAGAAATCGATATCGTCCAATCCGTTCATCAAACAAAGTTTCTTGTAAGCATTGATTTCAAAATGTTCACTTTTACCTGTCGCCTTGTTGGTGATGGTCTGTTCGGGAAGATTCACTTCCACTTCCATCTTCGGGTCTGCTTCTATCGAATCGAACAATTCTTGCAGAAACTCTTCGGTTACAACCACCGGAAGCACAAAGTTGTTCAACTCATTATTCTTATGAATATCGGCAAAAAAACTGGATACCACCACACGGAAACCATAGCCGGCAATTGCCCAGGCTGCGTGTTCACGGCTGGAACCCGAACCGAAGTTCTTACCTGCCACCAATATCTGTCCGCTGTAAGTAGGGTTGTTCAACACAAAATCCTTGTTCAGGGAACCATCTGCATTGTAACGCCAGTCACGGAAAAGGTTATCACCGAAGAATTTCTCTTCACGAGTGGTTGCTTTCAAGAAACGTGCCGGAATAATCTGGTCGGTATCTACGTTTTCTAAAGGAAGAGGTACACAAGTACTTGTGATTATATTAAATTTTGTCTTAGCCATCGCCTTATTTATGAATTATAAATTATGATTTATGATTGAAATTACATCAGTTCTCTCGGATCGGTAATCACACCTGTCACCGCCGCAGCAGCAGCCACCAGAGGACTAGCTAACAAGGTGCGTGCACCAGGTCCCTGACGTCCTTCGAAGTTACGGTTGCTGGTAGATACCGAATATTTTCCGGCAGGAATCTTATCATCGTTCATTGCCAGACAAGCAGAACATCCCGGCTGACGAATAGCAAATCCGGCTTCCGTCAAAATCTTGTCGATTCCTTCCTTACGGATCTGTGCGTCTACCATCCATGAACCCGGAACCAGCCATGCAATTACATTTTCCGCTTTCTTGCGACCTTTCACGATGGAAGCAAATGCACGGAAATCTTCGATACGACCGTTTGTACAAGCGCCGAGGAATACATAATCAATCTTTTTGCCCAACAAAGATTCTCCCGGTTGGAATCCCATATAGTCCATTGATTTCTTGAATGAAACCTGTGCAGCTTCGCTCATTCCTTCCATCGTAGGAATGTGCTGTGTGATGCCCATACCCATACCCGGATTCGTTCCGTAAGTAATCATCGGCTCAATATCAGCAGCTTCAAAACGGACTTCCTTGTCGAATACGGCATCGTCATCACTCTTCAATGTCTTCCAATATGCCAAAGCCTTGTCCCATGCTTCGCCTTGCGGAGCACTTTCACGTCCCTTGATATATTCAAAAGTCACTTCGTCCGGAGCAACCATCCCACCACGTGCACCCATTTCGATAGAAAGGTTACAAAGGGTAAGACGTCCCTCCATTGTCAGATTGCGGATAGCCGAACCTGCATATTCTACGAAGTAACCGGTAGCACCGCTGGTAGTCATCTTGGACATCATATACAGAGCTACATCTTTTGCAGTCACCCCTTTGCCCAGTTCACCGTCTACGGTGATACGCATTGTTTTCGGTCTTGACTGAAGAATACATTGCGAAGCCAATACCATTTCCACTTCACTTGTTCCGATGCCGAAAGCGATTGCTCCCATCGCACCATGAGTAGAAGTGTGAGAGTCACCGCAGACAATCGTCATTCCCGGCAAAGTCAAACCACGTTCGGGACCTACCACATGGATAATTCCATTCTTCGGATGCATCATACCGTAGTGTGTCAAACCAAAATCCTTCGCATTCTTAGTCAATGTGTCGACCTGCGTTTTAGAAATCGGATCTTCAATCTCCTTATCCTGATCGTGTGTCGGTGTATTATGGTCGGGCATACAAAATACCTTTTCCGGACGCAACACTCCGATTCCACGTTCACGCAATCCGGCAAAAGCTTGCGGACTAGTCACTTCGTGACAATATAAGCGATCAATATAAAGCTGTGTAGGACCATCTTCCACAGTAGTCACCACGTGGGCATCCCATATCTTATCAAATAATGTATTCATCTGTTTATTTACTATTTTACTAATTACTATTTACTATTTTAGTCAATCTCTACAATGCCGATACGACTGTCAGTCTCTTTTTTATGATTTGAATTTATTAATACAGTCAATATAAGCTTCTACGGAAGCGGCAATAATATCTGTATTAGCTCCAAAACCATAATAAATCTGGTTATCGTATTCTACCTGCATGTGTACTTTACCTACATCATCACTTCCCTTGCTGATAGCCTGAATAGTAAACTCTTTCAAAGTCATGTGGCGTTCTACAATCTTCTTCAATGCTTTGATAGCTGCATCTACCGGACCGTTACCGCTGGCACAAGCCTCAAACTTCTCACCGGCAATGTTCAATCCCAAACTAGCTACCGAACGAACGCCGACACCACTCGTCACCTGCAAATAATCCAGTTTGATGCGATGATTCTGGCTACGGTCTGCGCCTGCCAATACTAAAATATCGTCATCATTAATATCTTTTTTCTTATCAGCCAACTTCAAGAACTCATCATATACCTTATCCAACTTTTCCTGCTCCAGGTCAACTCCCAAAATAGAAAGACGATTTTTCAATGCGGCACGTCCGCTACGGGCTGTCAATACGATAGAGTTATCATCAATACCCACATCATGCGGATCAATAATCTCATACGTCTGTACATTCTTCAACACACCGTCCTGATGGATACCTGAAGAATGTGCGAAAGCATTACGTCCAACGATCGCTTTATTCGGCTGTACCGGCATATTCATCAGGCTGGATACCATGCGGCTGGTCGGATAAATCTTCTGTGTATTGATATTGGTCTGAATATCTATTTCGTGGTGACTCTTGATAATCATGGCGATTTCTTCGAGGGCAGTATTTCCTGCACGTTCGCCGATACCGTTGATGGTAACTTCCACCTGACGTGCGCCGTTCAAAACACCGGCTATCGTATTGGCAGTAGCCATACCCAAGTCGTTGTGACAGTGAGTAGAAAGTATGGCATTATCGATGCCGTCTACATGGTCAATCAGGTATTTTATTTTAGCACCATATTCTGAAGGTAAGCAATAACCCGTTGTATCAGGAATATTCACTACGGTAGCTCCCGCTTTGATAACGGCTTCCACCACACGTGCCAGATATTCGTTATCCGTACGGCCTGCGTCTTCTGCATAAAACTCTACATCGTCCACAAAACGACGGGCGTATTTCACGGCAGCTACCGCACGTTCGATAATCTCCTCACGATTCGAATTGAATTTATATTTAATGTGCGAATCAGAAGTACCGATACCGGTATGAATACGTTTATGTTTAGCAAATTTCAGTGCATCTACAGCAACATCAATATCTTTTTGAACTGCACGTGTTAAAGCACAGATAGTAGGCCAAGTCACCGCTTTTGAAATCTCAATCACTGAATTAAAATCTCCCGGGCTCGAAATGGGGAATCCGGCTTCAATCACGTCTACTCCCAACGCTTCCAATGCCTTTGCTACCTGAATCTTCTCTACTGTATTCAACTGGCATCCCGGAACCTGTTCACCATCTCTAAGAGTGGTATCAAAAATAAATAACCTATTGTCCATATTCAATGTATATTATATAATTATTAGCATTAAAAAAAGCCTTTCACACTTGGAAGTGAGAAAGGCTTTCGTATATTTTCATTTATACACATTTACGCGCAGCACTCACTTCCACTAACCTTTGATAGTAGAATAATAATACCGCATAGTAGAATATGTATAAACATCTGGTTCATTTCTTGTCTCTTTTATAGTTTGACGGTGCAAAGGTATGGATTATTTCTTTTCCACCAAATAATACGTTACTTTTTTATCGAAAAAAATATCATTTCATAAGTTAAAGCCGATTTTTACCAAAAATGTATCACGAATACAGGTCTATATTTCATTAAAAGAAAAGAGGGAGCAGAATGTTTTTCAGCATTCTCTCCCTCTTCTTCTTTATTGTTCTAAATCAATAGATTACTTCTTATCGCAACATTCTTTCTTTTCTGCGCAATCAGCTTTTTTGTCGCAAGCAGTAGCACAAGAATCTTTAGCCTGGCAGCAAGAATCAGATTCAACAACAGCTTCTACAGTTTCTACGGTTGTTTCTTCACCTTCAGAAGCAGCGTTAGTAGTTTTGTTACCAGCACAAGACATCATTGCAAAAGAAAATGTTACTGCTACAGCAGCCAAAAATAATTTAGTTTTCATACCTTTCAAATTTGCTTTAAACGTTTAATAAAATAATTGTCGGTCGCAAATATAACACTTTTTTTGCAAAGTACCAAACACAGAAAGCCCCTTGATTCGTTGCTGAATCAAGGGGCTTCTCTAAAAACGGCGGCTACCTACTCTCCCACTGTTACGCAGTACCATCGGCGTGACGAGGCTTAACTTCTCTGTTCGGAATGGGAAGAGGTGGAACCCTCGTGCTATAACCACCTGAATAAG